>DATJUT010000117.1 GCA_035502185.1 Gemmatimonadales bacterium | reverse complement strand
TCCTGGCCTGCGACCAGAAGAAGCCCGACGGCCTGCCCTGCTGCTCGGCCCGCGGCTCGGCGGCGGTGCTCGAGGCCCTGCGGCGCGAGATCGGCGCCCGGGGGCTCGCCGACACCGTGCAGCTCACCACCACCAGCTCGGTGGGCCTGTGCGAGCGCGGGCCCAACCTGGTCGTGTACCCGGACGGCACGTGGTACTCGGGCGTGACGCCCGAGGACGTGCCCGAGATCGTGCGGGAGCACTTCGTGGGCGGGCACCCGGTGGCGCGGCTCGCCAACCGTGACGAGGCGGCGGTCAGGGCCGAGATCCAGACGAACCGCGGCAGGTACCTGGCGTCGGTGCAGGCCCGCGAGGCGGCGGGCATGCTGCCCGACGACCTGGCGACGATGATCCGCGGGTTCCAGGAGAGCCGGATCCTGCTGACGGCGATCGAGCTGGACGCGTTCACGGCGGTGGGCCGTGGCGCCACGGGCGCCGAAGTGGCGAAGCGGTGCGGGACCGATCGACGGGCGACGGAGCTGCTGCTCAACGCGCTGGTCGCACTCGACGTGCTCCAGCTCGGGGGCGACCGCTACGCCAACGCCCCGGTCGCCGCGCGGTTCCTCGTGGCCGGCGCGCCCGACGACGCCCGCGATGCGCTCAAGCACAACCTCAGCCTGTGGACCACGTGGTCCTCCCTAACCGACGCGGTGCGCGAAGGCCACGTGTCGCTCCGTGCCGAGATGCGCGAGCGGGGGGACGACTGGACGGTGCCGTTCATCGCGGCGATGCACCGCAACGCCGCGGCGCGCGCGCCCACCGTCGTGGAAGCGGTCGGCGCCGGCCCCGTGAAGCGGATGCTCGACGTGGGCGGGGGCTCCGGTGCCTACTCGATCGCGTTCGCGCAGGCGAATCCGGCGCTCACCTCGGTGGTGCTCGACCTGCCGACCGTCGTCCCGATCGCGGCGAGCCACGTCGCGGGGGCCGGCCTCTCGCGGCGGGTCACCACTCGCGCCGGCGACCTGCGCCGGGACGACTTCGGGAGTGACTTCGACCTGGTCTTCCTCTCGGCCATCTGCCATATGCTCGGGCCGGACGGCAACCGCGATCTTCTCGCGCGCGCGGCGAAGGCCCTGGCCCCCGGCGGACGCGTGGTGATCCAGGATTTCATCCTGGAGCCCGAACGCACCCGGCCGCGGCAGGCGGTGCTGTTCGCCATCAACATGCTGGTGGGAACGGAGGCGGGGAGCACCTACACCGAGGCCGAGTATGCCGCCTGGCTCGCGGCGGCGGGCTTCGGCGGAGTGCGCCGCATCCGGCTGCAGGGACCGGCGGACCTGATGGTGGGCGTGCGCGGCTAGGGCGTGGCCCTCGGCGCGAGCTGGCTGCCCGCCCGGCGCGCCGCGCGGATCGATCCGATGGTCGCCCTGCGGTACGAGTAGGCCGGCCTCCGGAGCGCGCCGCTCACCGCGCGCCGGAGACCGCCGTGGAGTCGAGCACGGTGACCTCGATCGGCGACGCCAGCCGCGCGGCGAGCACGTCCAGCGCCCGCCACCAGCTCCGTACGTCGGTGAAGTCGCCGCTCGCCGTCCAGCCCGCGCCGACGTAGCGCACCACCGGCAGCCCCGGACGCGCCATCGCGATGGCGAGCACGTGGTCGTCGGTCTCCCTCAGCCCGACCAGAGCGGCCCGGTCGAGCAGCACGCCCAGCCCCAGGTCGCCGTGGCCGCCGTTCGCCCGCTCCACCGGCTGCCAGGTGGCCAGCCACATGCGGCCACCGGCGGTCCAGCTGCTGGACGCCACCTGCCCCTCGGCGTGCTTGACGAATCCGACGGCGTAGGTCAGCGGCGCGCCGCTGTCTGCCGTGTCGGTGTGGAACGTGGTCTCCACGCGGAACAGGTTCTGCCCGGCGTCCATCACGAAGCGCCGGGTCTCCCAGACCCTGAGACCGCCCGCGTCGAAGGGGTCGTAGCTGAGCTCGAAGATCGCCCGCAGCGGCCCGGCAGCCAGGATCCGCCACGATCGGAAGTTCTCCGCCCGGTAGAGCCGGTCGCCCTTCCAGATGCCGTCGCCGCCCGCGCCCAGCGACGCGCCCACCGTGTAGAAGTCGGCACCTTCGCCGGTGTCCCGGTGGTAGCTGTCGTGGCCCCTGGCGTACCAGCGGTCCACGATCAGGTCGCGGGTGCGCTTGACCCACACGTCGATGCCGCTGCTGTGCAGGTTCTCCTGCTTCCACAGGCCCTGGCCGTAGATGCGATAGGCAATGCGGTCGCTTTCCCAGGCGACGTCGTCCCGGTCCTCGATGTGCCGGGCGTAGGCTCGCCGCTGGACGCGCGTTGCCGGCGCGAGCGGCTCGATCCGCAGCCGTCGCACCTGGCCCGCCGGGAAATCGACGAGCACCAGCAGCTGGTCGATCCTGCCGTCGCCGTCGCTGTCGAGCGCCTGGGTGGGCAGCTCCGCGCCGGAGGCGGCGTCCGTCGCCCGCACCCGCGCCGTGTCCAGCCCGGGGAGACGCTGCTGCAGCGTCGCCCACGACAGCTCGATCACCTCGTCCGGCCGCTGGAACCCCAGCGGGTTCTCCGCCCGCACGAGCACGGAGGGCGTCGCCTGCCCCGTCGGACGCTGCCCGGAGGCGCGCGGAGCCGCGGCCATCAGCGCCACGGCTGCCGCCGTCCACGCCGCGGCGCCCGGGATCCAGGCTCGCTCCATGGGAGTCACCCCTACCGCAGCTCGCCCGGCGGCACGCCCTGCATGTCCCCGAACGCCTGGTTCTCGCCGCCCATCGCCCAGCAGAAGGCGTAGCGCGCGCTGCCGACGCCGGCGTGGACGGACCAGCCCGGCGACAGCACGGCTTCGCCTTCGCGCACCACGAGGTGCCGCGTCTCGCCGGGCTCCCCCATCAGGTGGATGACGAAGCCGTCGGCGGGAAGATCGAAGTACAGGTAGACCTCGGTGCGCCGCGCGTGGGTGTGCGCCGGCATCGTGTTCCACACGCTGCCCGCTTCGAGGTCGGTCACGCCCATCACCAGTTGCGCGGTGGGCACGCCCTCCGGGTGGAAGTAGCGCCGCAGCACCCGCCGGTTGGCGCCGTCCGGGGTTCCCAGCTCGGCTGCCTCCGCCTGGGCCGGGGTCACGTGTGCGGTGGGAAAGGCGGCGTGCGCCGGGTAGCTCACCAGGTAGTAGCGCGCCGGCCGCGCCGGATCGTCGCTCGAGAACTCCACCTGACGGCGCCCGCGTCCCACGAACAGGGCGTCCCGGGTGCCCAGCCGGCTGACCGCGCCGTCCACCCGGACGCTGCCGGCACCCCCGACGTTGACGACGCCCAGCTCCCGCCGCTCGAGGAAGAACTCCGCCGCCAGCTCCGGCGGATTCGGCAGCGCGAGCGGCGCGCGGGCCGGCACCACGCCGCCCAGGGCGACCCGGTCCAGGTCGAAGAAACGGATGGTCGCCGCGCCCGGCCGGAACAGACCCTGGACGAGAAACGCCGCGCGCAGCTCCTCCGTGGACAGGCGCCGGGTCTCGGCCGGAGAGGGCAAGTAGTGCATGCTCATCCGTGGCGTCTCCTGGGTCACCGGGCCATCCAGCCGCCGTCCACCACCAATACGTGGCCGTTCACGTAGTCGCTCGCGCGGGAGGCGAGGAAGACCACCGCGCCCGCGAGGTCCGCCGGCACGCCCCACCGGCCCGCCGGGATGCGGGCCGAGATCTCGGCCGAGCGCACCGGATCGTCCTGCAGCGCCCGGGTGTTGTCGGTGCGGAAGTAGCCGGGGGCGATCGCGTTCACCTGCACGTTGTGGCCCGCCCACTCGTTGGCCAGTGCCTTGGTCAGCCCGGCCACCGCGTGCTTGCTGGCCGTGTAGGCGGCGATGGTGATCCCGCCGCTGAAGGACAGCAGGGACGCGACGTTGACGATCTTGCCCCCGCCGCGCTCCACCATGGCGCGGCCGAACCGCTGCGCCAGGAGGAAGACCGCGTCCAGGTTGGTGCGCAGCACCGCGTCCCAGTCCGCGGCCGGGTACTCCACGGCCGGGTGCCGGCGGATCGTGCCCGCGTTGTTGACCAGGATGTCGATGCCACCCGCCACGCGCTCGGCCTCGTCCGCCATGGCGTTGAGCGCGTCGCGGTCGGCCAGGTCGGCCGATACTGCCCAGGCACGCCGGCCGGTACGCTCGATGGCCGCGGCGGTCTCGGCAGCCCCGCCCGGGCGCGAGGCCGCGCAGACCACGTCCGCGCCGGCCGACGCCAGCGCCGCGGCCATGGCCCGGCCGAGCCCCCGGCTCGCACCGGTCACCAGCGCCCGCTTCCGCTCCAGCGAGAAGAGCGTGGCGGGACCGGCGCTCGGACTCGGGTTGGGTCCCACGGCCGGATTCAGGTTCGGACTCGTGCTCATCTGCCCTCGATCCGTGCTCCGCCGTCACCGCCGCATGTCCGGCGCTGCCATGAGCGCGCATGCGACCTCGGAGTCGGTAGCGGTCCGAGTATCTGGGCGGGACGTGGGCGCGTCAAGGACGCACGGACGAGAAGCGGCATCGCGCCCCGCTGGTGGTTGACGGGTCTCGGCCTATCTTTCGTGCGGCAAGCGTGCATGCCTTCCATCACCGGCTGGTACGACCCTACCCCACGAGGTGGCGCGCTGCGCCTGGCGGCGCACGGCTACCTCCCGGCCACGAGCGACCCCGGACTGCGCCTTCCGGGGCTGCGCCGCGGCGACCTCGTCGTGCTGGAAGACGGGCGCGTGAGATCGGTCAACGGCCTGCCGCCCGAGAACCTCGAAGCGCGCCCCGAGTTCACCAGCCTCGGGGCGGTGCATCCGGCGCGTCTGCTCAGGCTCGAGACGGAGCGCGCCTCCAGTGCGCGCACCGCAGATATCCAGCGCGCCGTGGACCTGGTCTGCCCGTTCGGGCTCGGGCAGCGGGCGCTCATCGTATCGCCACCCAAGGCCGGCAAGACGGTCATGCTCCAGGCGGTGGCGGAGGGCGTGGCGCTGGGGCATCCGGACGCCGAGCTGCTGCTGCTCCTCATTGACGAGCGGCCCGAGGAGGTGAGCGAGCTGGTGGATTGGGGCCGCGGGGAGGTCATCGCCTCGAGCTTCGACCTGCCGCACGCACGGCACGTCGCCGTGGCCGAGATGGTGTTCGAGCACGCCCGGCGCCAGGTGGAGATCGGGCGCGACGTCGTGATCGTGCTCGACTCCCTGACGCGCCTGGCGCGCTCGCACAACACCGCGGGGCGCTCGATCGGCCGCACCATGACCGGCGGGCTCGACGCCGCCGCGCTCGCCAAACCCAAGGCCCTGTTCGGGGCGGCCCGCGCCGTCCCCGACGGCGGGTCGCTCACCGTGATCGCCACGGCGCTCGACCAGACCGGGAGCCGGATGGACGACGTGATCTTCGAGGAATTCAAGGGGACCGGCAACGCCGAGCTCAGGCTCTCCCGCGAGCTGGCGGACCGGCGGCTCTATCCCGCGGTGGACATCCCGGCGAGCGGGACCCGGCGCGAGGAGCTGCTCGGCGAACCCGCCGAGGTGGCGGGGCGCCTGGCGCTCAGGCGGCGGCTCGCGGGGCTGCCTCCCGCCCAGGCCGTCGAGATGCTGCTGGCGCTGATGCGGCGTTCGAAGACGAACTCCGATCTGTTGGCCAGCCTCTAGGGACAGCCGTCGACCGAGTCCTGCAGCGTCATCTGGCACAACTGGCCGAACGCCTCGTCCTCGGTGGTGCCGGTCGCCTGCTCGATGTGACCCGCACGCCGCGCCTCGGCCAGGTACACGCGGGTGCACTTCACCGTCCAGCCTTCCAGCTCCAGCCGGTCCCGCACCTGCTCCCACTTCGCCGCCGCCTTCGTGGTCATGGGCGCCTCACAGGCCGTACTGCTGGATGATGGCGTTCTTGTCCTTGCCGAGGATGTCGTACTTCCGGCCCACCTTCACGAACGCCTCGATCGCGCGGTCGAGGTGCGCCTTCTCGTGCGCCGCCGAGAGCTGGGTGCGGATGCGCGCCTGGCCCTTGGGCACGACCGGGAAGAAGAAGCCCACGACGTAGATGCCCTCCGCCAGGAGGTCGCGCGCCACGTCCTGCGCGAGCTTGGCGTTGTACAGCATCACCGGCACGATCGGGCTGTCGCCCTTCTTCACGTCGAAGCCGGCGTCCACGAGGAGCTTGCGCCAGTAGGCGGCGTTCCACTCCAGCTTGTCGCGCCGCTCGGTGGACTGGCACAGGATGTCGAGCACCTTGATGGCGCCCGCGACGATCACCGGCGCCACGGCGTTGGAGAACAGGTAGGGCCGCGCCCGCTGGCGGCACATCTCGACCAGCTCGGTGCGCCCGCTCACGCACCCGCCCGACGCGCCGCCCATCGCCTTGCCGAGCGTGGTGGTGATGACGTCGATCTTGCCCACCACGCCGCAGTGCTCGTGCGTCCCCCGCCCCGTCTTCCCGATGAAGCCGGTGGCGTGCGAGTCGTCCACGCACACCATCGCGTCGTACTGCTCCGCCAGCGTGACGATCGCGTCCAGCTTCGCCAGGTCGCCGTCCATCGAGAACACGCCGTCGGTGACGATCATCCGGAACCGCTTGTCCTGGTGCTCCTGCAGCTTCTCCTCCAGGTGCCCCATGTCGGAGTGCTTGAAGGAGTCCTGGGTCGCCTTGCACAGCCGGATGCCGTCCACCAGCGAGGCATGGATCAGCCGGTCGGCGATGGTGACGTCCTGCTCGCCGAGGATCGCCTCGAACACGCCCGCGTTGGCGTCCATGCAGCTCGGGAAGAGGAGCGTGTCCTCGGTGCCGAGGAACGCGGTGAGCCGCCGCTCGAGGTCGCGGTGGATGTCCTGGGTGCCGCAGATGAACCGCACCGACGACATCCCGTAGCCGCGGGCGTCGAGCCCCCTCCGCGCCGCCTCGACCACCTCGGGATGGCTCGACAGGCCGAGGTAGTTGTTGGCGCACAGGTTGATGACGTGCCGCGGCTTGGAGCCGGCCGGGAACTCCACGTCGATCTCGGCGTCCTGGCGGCTCCTGATGTAGCGCTCTTCCTTGAGCAGCCCGGCGTCCTTTATGCCCGCCAGCTCCGACTGGTACCACTCGCGGGCCTTGGTTCCGTATGCCATGTCGTCCTCCTGCTCAGTGCGCCAGGCTAACCGACCCGACCACCTGCCGGGCGGCCTTCCACCGTCACGCGTGCACCTGCTGGAACCGCCGCACCAGCTCCGCGATCTTCGTCACGCTGTCGAACGCCGCCGGCGTGGCGTCGGCGTCCGGGATCTGGATCGCGTACTTCTTCTCGACGAACCGCTTGAGCGACACCATCGAGAAGCTGTCCACGATGCCGCCGCTGATGAGCGCCGTGTCCACGCCCACCTCGCGGTCGTCCCCTTCCTCGATGTACTCGCGCTTCACGTAGTCGAGGATGACCTTGGAGAGGTCGTCCATCTCACTCCTCCATCAGGGTGGATACGTCGCCCACGGGCTCGCCGAACTCCTTGGCGCGCAGGATGCGCCGCACGATCTTCCCGCTCCGCGTCTTGGGCAGCGACGCGACGAATTCGATCTCCTGCGGCATCGCCAGCGGCGAGAGCTTGCGCCGGATGGTGTTCATGATGTCCAGCTCGAGGTCGGCGGTGGGCTCGAACCCGCGCTTCAGGGCCACGAACGCCTTCACGACCTCCATGTTGATCGGGTCGGGCTTCGCCACCGCCGCGGATTCGGCCACGGCCGGGTGCTCCAGCAGCGCCGACTCGATCTCGAACGGCCCCACCAGGTGGCCGCCGGTGTTGATCACGTCGTCGTCGCGGCCCACGAACCAGAAGTAGCCGTCCGGGTCGATCGAGGCCCGGTCGCCGCACAGGTACCAGCCGTTCTTGAACTTGTTCTGGTAGGCGGTGGGGTTCTTCCAGTAGCTCCGCATCATCGAGGGCCAGCCGGGCCTGAGGGCGATGAGTCCCACCCGCCCCGGCGCCGCGTGCGGCTCGTGCGTCCGGGGATCGAGGACCGTGGCCTCGATGCCCGGGAACGGCTTGCCCATCGAGCCGGGACGCACCGGCATCCCCGGCAGGTTGGTGATGACGATGCAGCCGGTCTCGGTCTGCCAGAACGTGTCGTGGAAGGGGCGCCCGAACGCCTCCTGCGACCAGATCACCGCCTCGGCGTTGAGCGGCTCCCCCACGCTGCACAGGTGCCGGAGCGAGGAGAGGTCGTACTTCCGCACCAGCTCCGTGCCCTCGCGCATCAGCAGCCGGATCGCGGTCGGCGCGGAGTACCAGACCGTGACGCGGTGCTTCTGGAGGAACGCGTACCAGCGGTCCGCCTGGAACCCGGCGTCGAGCACGACCTGCGTCACCCCGCAGGCCCACGGGCCGATGATGCCGTAGCTCGTGCCGGTCACCCAGCCGGGATCGGCGTTGCACCAGTAGATGTCGCCCGGCTTGAGGTCCAGCACCACGCGGCTGGTGAGGTACTGCGAGATGAGCGAGTAATGGACGTGCTGCGCGCCCTTGGGCTGGCCCGTCGTGCCCGAGGTGTAGTGGAGCACCGACGGCGTCTCCGCGGTGCTCGGGTACGCGTCGAACTGCCCGACCGGCGGCAGGTCGTCGAGGGCCAGGGCGATCTCGCCCGCCTTGAGGGCCGACTCCGGCGCGTCCACCACGATCACGTGCCGCAGCGACGGCAGCGAGCCGCGGATCTTCCGCACCTTGAGCACGTGCTTCTTCTGGGTGATGATCGCGGCGGTGCCCGCGTTGTCGAGCCGCGTGTGCAGCGACTCCTCGCCGAACGCGGAGAACAGCGGTTGCGCGATGCCGCCCATCTTCAGGATGCCCAGGAACCCCAGGTACAGCTCCGGCACCCGGTCCATGAAGAGGCAGATCCGCTCCCCGGGCTCGAGGCCCAGCCGCACCAGCCACGCCGCGAGGGTGTTGGTCGCGATCCGGAGATCGTCGTAGCTGTAGGTCCGCTCCCGGCCCTCGTGGTTCTCCCAGCGCAGCGCGACCGTGTCGCCCAGCCCCAACTCGCACAGCCGGTCGCTGCAGTGCCAGCCGATGTTGAGCGGGTCACCGGAGCGGTAGCCGAGCTCGTGCTCGGCGCTCTCCCAGCTACTTGGCGCTAGCGTCGGCGCGGCCATCGGGGGCCTCCATCACCACGCTGGCGACGGCCCAGTCGCGGGTGTGTGAAAGGGAGACGTGGACGGTGGCGACCTTCAGCTGATCGGCCGCCTCGCGCACCTTCCCGTGCAGCAGCACGTAGCTCCGGCCGTTGCGCTCGACCCTGACCTCGACGTCGCGCCAGTGCGTCCCGCTGAGCCCCGAGGCGCCGAGCGCCTTGAAGACCGCCTCCTTGGCGGCGAAACGGGCGGCGAAGTGCTGCGCCGGGTACCGCTTCGACTGGCAGTAGGCGATCTCCTCCGGCGTGAAGATCGTGTCCCGAAGACCCTGCTCGCCCTTGTCCAGGTCGTCCTCGACCCGTGGAACGGAGAAGAGATCAACGCCGATGCCGACGATCACGGGTGCGCCCCTTGGGAGGGAGTCACGGTTTTCCGACCAACTTCGGCGCAATCTGTGTGCCGCCCGCAGCGGGGAAAACACCCGGCTCCGAGTCGGGGTTCGGCGGCGCGGCGGCGACCGCGGGGCCCGGAGTACGGGAATTGCGGTTCCTCGCTTCACGCGGGCGCCCGACCCGGCGCGGCCGCGCGGGCGCCTCACCGGAGGGGCCGATGGACCTGAACTTCGATTCGCGGAAGACCATCTACCTCGACAACGCGGCGACCACCTTTCCGAAGCCGCGGGAAGTGCTGCAGCAGGCCTTCGAGACGTACGCGCGCATCGGCGTGAACCCGGGCCGCTCGGGTTACGACCTGTGCATGGTCGCAGGCGAGCTGGTGCACGAGACCCGCAAGGCGCTGGCGGCCTTCTTCGGCGGCGCCAGGCCGGAGCGGCTGATCTTCGCCGCCAACGCGACCGACGCGCTGAACCTGGCCATCCAGGGCCTCGTCCAGAGCGGCGATCACGCCATCACGACCACCCTCGAGCACAACTCGGTGATCCGTCCGCTCGACCACCTGCAGCGCGACCGCGGCGTCCGCGTGGAGTTCGTGCCGTTCGAGCAGGGTGGCCGGGTGGACCCCGACGAGATCGCGCGGCGGTTCCGGCCGGAGACGAAGCTGGTGGTCGTGAACCACGGCTCCAACGTGATCGGCACCATCCAGCCGGTGGCGGAGATCGGGCGCCGATGCCGCGAGCGGGGCATCGCCTTCGTGGTGGATGCGGCCCAGACGGCCGGCGTGATTCCGATCGACGTCGAGGCGATGGCGATCGACGTGCTGGCCTTCACCGGCCACAAGTCGCTGCTCGGTCCCACGGGCACGGGCGGGCTGTACGTCCGCGAAGGCGTGGAGATCCGCCACACGCGCTTCGGCGGCACCGGCGTGCACTCCGCGTACCCGTACCACCTGGACGAGTACCCGTACCGGCTCGAGGCCGGCACGGGCAACCTGCTCGGCATCGCGGGCCTGTACTTCGCGCAGCAGTACCTCGCCCGACGCGGGATCGGTGCGATCTACCGGCACGAGATGGAGCTGTTCGGCCGCCTGCAGGCGGGACTGGAGGCGATCGAGGGCGTCACGCTCCACGGCACGACGAGCCTGGAGCAGCGGCTGCCGGTGCTCTCCTTCACCCTGGTCGGCCGCGATCCGGCCGACGTGGGCTCGCTGCTCGACGTGGACTACGACATCGCGTGCCGCACCGGCCTCCAGTGCGCGCCGCTGATCCACCAGCAGATGGGGACGGGCGAGCGCGGCACGGTGCGGCTCAGCGTCGGGCCGCTGAACGAG
>DATJUT010000116.1 GCA_035502185.1 Gemmatimonadales bacterium | reverse complement strand
GCCTGCCGCCCACAGCAGGTTCTTGGCCCGGTCCCGGCCCGTCGGCCCGCAGCCGGCCACCACGGTGCGGGCGAACACCGCCGCCTGCGGCGGGACAGACGACGGCCGCCAGCGCGCGGGGTAGCCGGCCGCCTCAGCAGTGTCCATAATCGCGGTGGCCCTTGCAGCCCCGCCCGCACGACCGGGTCTCCCGGCACCGGGCAGGCACCAGCCGGGCCAGGGCGGAAACGGCCGCGGTGCGGCAAAGCTCGGGTTTACCTCCCGCGCCCAGGTGGCCGCCTGGGTCGCCGCGTCACAACCGGACGGTGAGAACTGCTCAGACTAACCTGTCTGGTAGGCGTCCGGGGCGCGCCTGAACGGATGATCTGCGCGCTAAGTGTGGACGATCCGGGCGGAGCCGGAGTTCGCCTGAGCGTGAGGTTTAGGGCAGCCTGCATCTCCGCTATTCGCCGCACCAGCTCATCACGGTGGCGGCGGGTGACGTTTCGGTGCTTCTCGAGGTCGGCGGTCGTCAGGATGTCGCGGATGTCGGTCAGGGCGAGCCCTGCCTTCTTGGCGAGCAGGATGCCCGCGACCCGGTAGAGGTCGGAGTTATCGGCGGCGACCTCCAGTCGCGCGCGCGCGGGCGAGAGCCGGCCCATGGTCTCCCAGTGGCGCAGTACGTGCGTGGCAGGCCGAAGTGCCCGGCCACCTCGCCGATGCTCATGGTCGCGCTTGACTTCATGCCGACATGAAGTCGCAGTATGGGGCGCATGTCAAGCGAAGCAATCGAGGCCCTCACCCCGCAGCTCGACGCCGTCGAGGAGAGTTCCGGCGCCGCCGCGCTGCGCGCCCGCTCGTACGAGCTGCTGCGTGCCGCCCGAGGCGCCCTCGTCGTCGATGTCGGCTGCGGTGCCGGGCGGGCCGTCGCCGAGCTAGCGGATCAGGGCGTCCGGGTGACGGGGATCGACGTCAGCGATCAGATGATCGCGCTGGCGCGGGCGCGCTGGCCGCGCGGCGAGTTCCGCGTCGGCGACGCGTATGCCCTGCCGCTTGAGAACGGGGAGGCCGCAGGCTACCGGGCCGACAAGGTCATCCACGCGCTGGCTGACCCGGTACGGGCGCTCGCCGAGGCCCGGCGCGTCGTCGCTCCGGGCGGCCGCATTGTGCTGTGCGGGCAGGACTAGGACACGATCGTGACCGACTCGGCCGACCCGGAGCTCACCCGCACAATCGTGCGCAAGCGCGCCGACCAGGTGCCGTCGCCGCGGGCCGCCCGTCAGTACCGCAACCTGCTGCTGGACGCCGGCTTCGGCGACGTGACGGCGGAGGTGCACACGGGAGTGTTCACCGACGGCTCGTTCCTGCCGGTACTCACCCGCCTCGCCGAGGCCTGCTGCGAGCACGGCGCGATCACACGCGCGCAGGCGGACGCGTGGATCGCCGACCAGCGAGACCGCGCCCGGGCCGGCCGGCTGTTCGCGGCCGTACCGATCTTCATGGCGGCGGCGACCAGCCCCTGAGAGGGCTCGCCCGGCGCGAGCGCGCGGGTCACCGGGGATGGCCGGATGAGCGGACGGGATACCGGCGGGAGCGCCGGCGATTCGCGGCACGGCTCCCAGCCGCGGTCGCTGGCGACGTACTCGGCGATGAGCTTGGACGCCGCACCGAGATCGTCGGCCTCCAGGTAGGCGACGGTGAGGTGCCCTCCTGGGCCGAGAAGCGCGCGCACATGCTGCTCTCCGGGCGTCGGGCCTTCACTGATGGGCGCCAGGCTGATGCTGTGGGCGGAACCAGGCAGCCCGCGCGGCGGGCTGTGACGGATGCTGGTTCGCCTCAGCTTCGGCCGGGCGGGTGGCGTTGCGCTTCGGTTCGTGCGGTGTGCTCGATGAGGTCGGCGACTGCCTGGCGGGCGCCGGGGCTGAGTTCGAGGAGGGCGCGCAGCTGGGCGCTGGTGACGCCGGTGTCGCGGACCAGGGCCAGCAGCTCGACTTCTTCGCGGAGCAGGCCGGCCTGCTCGTCGTCGTAGTCGCTGAAGAAGAAGGCCGGCGGCACGCCGAAGGTGCGGGCGAGTGCCTCGATGAGGCGCATCTGGGGGTTGGCGGCCTGGCCGTTGCGCAGCTTCCAGATGGTGGTG
>DATJUT010000115.1 GCA_035502185.1 Gemmatimonadales bacterium | reverse complement strand
CAGTCCAACGCCAACAACGCGGTCGGCGTGGCGAAGCTGCTCGAGCTGATGGCGGCGGGCGTCCTGGTGGGCCTCGGCTCCGACGGCTACTCGCCGCGGATGTGGGACGAGTTCAAGACGGCGTTCCACCTCCAGAAGCTGCGCACCGGCGACCCGCGGGTCGGGTACGCGGAGGCCTGGGCCGCCGCGCTGCTCAACAACCGCACCATCGCCCGCAAGCTGTGGGGCCTGGAGCTCGGGCGCATCGAGGCCGGAGCCCGGGCCGATCTGATCCTGGTCGACTACTACCCGCCGACCCCGCTCCACGCGGGCAACCTGTTCGGGCACCTCCTGTTCGGCATCGCGAACGCGCCGGTCGACACGCTGATCGTGGACGGGCGCGTGGTCGTGAGGGACAAGCGCTGCGTCACCGTGGACGAAGCCGCGGTGGCCGAGCGCGCCACTCGAAAGGCGAAGGCGCTATGGGAACGGTTCTGACGCGCGGCCCGACCTACGCGGAGATGCGCCATCCCTCCCGGCTGCCGCCGGAGATCCGGCGCCGCGCGCTCGCGGCGCGCAGCAACGAGCTCGATCCGCTCAACCTGTTCAACATCACCTGGCGCAACCGGGAGGACCGGGTGCGGCACGTCGTGCTGCCGCGCGCGCTCACCGGCGTCGCCGCCAACATCGTCGTGCTGCTCGGCCGGGACTTCCCGTCCGGGAGCCACAAGGTCGGCCCTGCGTACGCGACGCTGATGGAGGGCGAGCTCGCCGGGGAGATCCGGGCGGGCGAGAACACGATCATCGGCCCGTCGACGGGCAACTTCGGCATCGGGACCGCGTACATCGCCAAGCTGATGGGGTACCGCTGCGTGGTGATCATGCCGGAGCAGATGAGCGCCGAGCGCTACGAACGCATTCGCCGGTACGGCGGCGAGCTGGACCTCACGCCGGGCTCGGAGAGCGACGTCATCCTGGTCCTGGAGCGCACCGAGCACTTCAAGCAGGAGCCCAAGAACAAGGTGCTGGCCCAGTTCGAGCTGCTGCCCAACTACCGGTTCCACCGCTTCGTCACCGGCGACGCCGCCCTGGAGGCGGCGCAGGGCGTCGGCAACGGCCAGGTCGCCGCGTTCGTCGCGGCCCCCGGCTCCGCCGGCACGCTGGCGGCCGCCGACGAGATCAAGGCGCGGTTCCGCGACTGCGCGGTGGTCGCCGTCGAGCCGAAGGAGTGCTCGACGCTGTACGACAACGGCCGCGGCACGCACCGCATCGAGGGGATCGGCGACAAGATGGTCACGCTGATCCACAACGTGATCACCACCGACTACGTCGCGCTGGTGCACGACGACGACTGCGTGAAGGGCCTGAAGCTGCTCGAGCAGGGGCGGCCGATCCTGGAGCGCCAGCTGCGGCTCGCGGCCGGCGCCCTGGACCACCTCGGCGGCTGGTTCGGCATCTCGACGGTGTGCAACATCATCGGCGCCATCAAGACGGCCAAGCTGCTGCACCTCGCGGCGGACCAGAACGTCGTCACCGTCGCCACCGACGGCTTCGACCGCTACCCGTCGGTGCTGGCGGACCTGGAGCGACGGAGCGGACCCATCGGCGACAGCACGCTGGCGCGGTGGTACGACGAGATCTTCCGCGGCGCCACGGCCGACGACATCCTCGAGGTCCGCTCGGGCGTGCAGAAGGAGCGCCTGTTCCGGCAGAAGCGCGAGGTGTGGAGCCGGTTCGGGTACAGCGACGCGTACCTCGAGCGGATGAAGGCGCAGTCGTTCTGGGAGGAGGAGTACGACAAGATCGAGCGCATCGACCGGGACCTGGCCCTGAAGCGGGACCTGATGGGGTGAGCGAGCCGCGTGGCTCGCCGCGCGGCGACGTCCCGTCCGCGTCCGGACCCGAGCTCGCCCGCCCGCCGGTCGTCGGCGTCGTCGTGCTGGCCGCCGGCGCGTCCCGCCGCCTGCCCGGCCCCAAGCAGCTGCTGCGCTACCGCGGCGTCACGCTGGTCCGCCGCGCCGCCGAGACCGCGGTCGCGGCCGGCTGCGGGCCCGTGGTCGTCGTGCTGCCCCCCGCGGCGCCGCAGCTGCGCCGCGAGCTGGTGGACCTCGACGTCCGCGTCGTGGAAAACGCCCGCGCGGCCCGGGGACTCAGCACGTCGCTCAGGGCGGGGCTGGAGGCGCTCGAGGCGGGCGGCGACCCCGAGGCCGTCCTGTTCACCACCTGCGACCAGCCGCACCTCACCGCCGACGTCCTGCGCCGGCTCGTCGCGACCTGGGCCGCCTCCCGACCCAAGGCCGTCGCGTGCGAGTACGCCGGGACGGTGGGCGTGCCGGCGCTGTTCTCCCGCCCGCTGTTCGCCGAGCTGCGGGCGCTCGAGGGCGATCAGGGCGCGAAGCGGGTCCTGCAGCGGCACGGCAGCGAGATCGCGCGGATCCCGTTCGAGCCCGGCTCGCTCGACATCGACGCGCCCGAGGACCTGGACAGGCTGTCGTAGGGTCGGCCCCCGGGTGCCCTCACCCGGCCTGGCGTCGCGTTACATCCCCGTGACACTGCGCTGATACGATTCCGCCGTCACCAACCACGACCGGGCCGAGCCGGGCGGCCGCCTGCCGCCGGCGCCGGCCGTGATAAGGGAGAGTGCCATGGCCGACCAGGAGCCAGTCCGCATCGTCCTGACCCCCGACCAGCGCGAGCTGGTCAAGCGGCTGTCGGGCCAGAACATCGAGGCGATCGAGGTGGACGCGGACGACGTCAAGAAAGGCGGGGGCCCGCTGAAGTTCTTCTGGCGGCTCTCGGCCGCCACGGGCATTCCGCGCCTGGCCTGGGGAGACGACGACGGCCCGAAGGACGGGCCGGCCAAGGACGCAGCCGGCCGCTGAGTCTCAGCCGGACCGCGGCGAGCGCCGGAGGTACCGGCCGGCGCCGGCGCGGCCGACGAACGCACCGCCGTCGATCACCGGTCGCCCGCGCGAGAGCACGAGCACCGGAGCGCCCCTGGTGACGCGGCCCTCGTACGGGTTGTAGTCCACCCGCATGTGGTGGGTCGCCGCGCTCCAGGTGATCTCCCGCTCCGGATCCCACACCACCAGGTCCGCGTCGGAGCCGGGGGCGACGACGCCCTTCCTCGGATAGAGCCCGAACAGCTTCGCCGGGCTCGTCGCCGTCACCTCCACGAACCGGCCGAGCGAGATGCGGCCCGTCCGCACGCCGGCGTCGTACAGCAGGCTCATCCGGGTCTCGATGCCCGGCGCGCCGCCGGGGATCTTCGAGAAGTCGTCCCTGCCGAGCGTCTTCTGGTCCTTCATCCGGAACGGGCAGTGGTCGGTGGCCACGGTCTGCAGATCGTCGGCGGCGAGCGCGCGCCACAGCCGCTCCTGGCCGGCCCTGGGCCGCAGGGGCGGGCTCATCACGTATTTCGCCCCCTCGAAGCCCGGCGCGTCGTAGCACTCCTCGGAGAGCAGCAGGTACTGCGGGCAGGTCTCGCCGAGCGCCGGCGCACCGCGCGCGCGGGCCGCGGCGATCTCGTCCACCGCCTCGGCGCAGGAGACGTGGACGACGTAGACGGGCGCACCGGCCAGCTCCGCCAGCGCGATGGCGCGGTGGGTGGCCTCCGCCTCGGCGCTCGCCGGCCGCGTGAGCGCGTGCCACCGCGGCGCGGTCTGCCCGTCGGCCCGGGCCCGGCGCACCAGCTCCGCGATGACGCCGCCGTTCTCGGCATGCATCAGCACCAGGCCGCCGTTGTCGGCCGTGCGCCGCAGCGCCCGGAAGACGGTCGCGTCGTCCACCATCAGCCGGTCCGGATACGCCATGAACAGCTTGAACGAGGTCACGCCCTCGGCGACGAGCGCGTCCATCTCCTCGAGGCCGGCCGGCGGGAGGTCCGTCACGATCAGGTGGAACCCGTAGTCCACGGCGGCCCGGCCCTCGGCCTTCCGCATCCACGTCTCCCACGCCTCGCGCATCGGCCGGCCCCGGGCCTGCACGGCGAAGTCCACGATCGTGGTGGTGCCCCCGAACGCGGCGGCGATGGTGCCCGAGGCGAAGTCGTCCGCCGACACCGTGTCGCCCAGCGGCATGTCGAGGTGGGTGTGTACGTCGATGCCGCCGGGGATCACGTACCGGCCGCGGGCGTCGAACGTCGCGTCCGCCGACGCCGCGAGCTGGGGCCCCACCGCCGCGATCCGCTCGTCCTCGATCAGGACGTCGGCGACGAGCGCGCCGGCGGGCGACACGACGGTGCCGTGGCTGATCAGGGTACGCATGTGGTGCGGAAGCTTCCCCGCCCGACGGGGCGGGTCAAGAGCGGGACGGCCGGCCGTCCAGGACCCCGCGGACCCGGGCGAGGAGCTCGGGCACCGACCAGGGCTTGTTGAGGAACGGGAGCCCAGGCTCCAGGGCCGCCGCCACCCGCGGTACTCGTGCCAGGGATGCCTGGGATTGAGCTGGGCGCTATTCGCTGCTGCGGTTGCGGCCTGCGTGCTTGGCCCGGTAGAGCGCCGCATCGGCGGCCCCCACCAGCTGCTCGGAGGTGGGCCACTCGTCGCGGCCGTCGTAGGCCGCGACCCCGGCCGAGAGCGTGATCGTGCGGGCGCCCCGCCCGACCGGGATGGGGAGCGCCGAGACGGCGGTTCGGAACCGCTCGGCCGCCTGGAATCCGCCGGTCCCGCCGGCGGCCGCCAGCACGGCGATGAACTCCTCACCGCCGTAGCGGCCGAGCCAGTCCACGGCCCGCCCGGCTTCGATGAGCCGGCGGCCCACCTCGGCCAGGACGCGGTCCCCACCCTGGTGGCCGATCGAGTCGTTCACGGCCTTGAAGTGGTCGATGTCGAGCATGATCACCGTGATCGCCTGCCGGACGCGCGCGGCGCGGCGGATCTCGCGCGCCAGGGCGTCCATGACGACCTCCCGGCGGTACAGGCCGGTGAGGCGATCGTAGAGCGCGGTGGTCTGGCTGTCGGCGAACCTGCCGGCCGTGGCCAGCGCGACGCCGAGGACGAAGGCGATCGCGCCGTACTGCACGACGATGGTGCTCACGCCCCACTCCGGCACCCAGTCCCACGACAGGGCGACGTCGTGCACGACGGCGAGCGCCAGCGCGACGCTGCCCCAGAAGAGCGTGGTGCCGTGGGGGAGGCCGCGCCCCCGGGCGGACGCCGCGATCACCGCCAGTACGACCGCGGCCACGAGCACGCCCCCGTCGTACGGGTAGCGCTCGATCCACCGCACCTGGCTCCACTCGGGCACCAGGAGCGCCGCGGGCGCCAGGAACGCGAAATAGATGCCCAGGCCGCCGGCGACCCGGGTGGCCGCCGTGTCGGCATCGGTCTCGAAGATCCAGCGGACCCCGAAGGCCAGCGCCGCCACGGCCGCGGCGCCCAGCGCGACGTGGAGGCGGAACCAGTCCACCGCCCCGGACAGCGCCAGCCGCACCGACGGCATCCAGTTGACGAAGAACAGGGCGAGGGCCGCGCAGAACAGGAAGACGTACAGGTGCTCGCGCGCCTCCCGGCGGCGCGCCCAGAAGAAGAGCTGGTAGAACCCGAGGCCCACGAACAGCACGGCGGCCGCGAGCATGTACAGGTCGCCGCGGCGGCTCTCGGTCAGCAGGCGCGCCAGGGGCTCGACCGCCACCGTGGCGAAGGGCCCGGGGCTGGCTTCCGTCGAGTAGAGCCGGAGCGCCACGAGATGCGTACCCGGCGCGAGGCTCGTCAGCGGAACGGCGAAGGCGGCGGGCATCCACGTGCGGGCGCGGTAGCTGGGCGGGAAATCCCCGACCCCCCCCAACCGGACGCCGTCCACGTAGACCTCGTAGGCGACCCCGTTGAGCCGCAGCTCCAGGGCGAGCTGCGCCACCGGGGTGCGGTCGAGCACGAACCTGCCGCGGTACCAGCCGAAGCCCTGCAGCCGCTCGGCGCCGCGGCGGCCCCACGGCGCCGCGAGCGTGGCCGCCTCCCAGCGCGCGTCGTCGTAGGCCGGGCTCGCGAAGGCGGCCGAGTCCCCGGGGTGGAACCGCCAGGCACCCTCGAGGGTCACACTGCCCGAGGGCGGCACGATCCAAGGCACCTGGAGCAGCAGGCCGAGGACGAGGGGCGACATGGGCCGCAATTCTAGCACGCGCGCCGGGCCCCGGCGAGCGCCGCACGCCCCGGGAGCCGCGCCAACCCGGCGCCGCCGCACTATCTTAACGGGACCATGACCGCGCCCACCGTCGCTCCACGGGTGTCCGAGCGGGAAGCGCGCGACGTCGCCGAGGCCGCGCGCGAGACCGAGTGGCACGCCCCCAGCTTCCTGGCCGAGCTGTTCGCCGGTCGCCTCCGGATGGACCTCATCCATCCCCATCCCGAGCCCTCCGCCGACGACGAAGCGCGCGCCCGGCCGTTCCTCGCGACACTGGAGCGGTTCCTGCGCGAGAAGGTGGACGGCGACGCCATCGACCGGAACGGCACGGTCCCGCCCGAGGTCGTGCAGGGTCTCAAGGACATCGGCGCGTTCGGCATCAAGATCCCCCGCGAGTACGGGGGCCTCGGCCTCTCCCAGCTCTTCTATGCGCGGGCGATCGCGATGGTCTCGAGCGTGTGCGGCTCGACCGTCGCCCTGCTCTCGGCGCACCAGTCGATCGGGGTGCCCCAGCCGCTCAAGCTGTTCGGCACACCGGAGCAGAAGAAGAAGTACCTGCCGCGCCTGGCTCGCGGAGCGGTGTCGGCCTTCGCGCTGACGGAGCCCGGCGTCGGCTCCGATCCGGCGGCGATGGAGACGACGGCCGTGCCCACCGAGGACGGCGAGGCCTACCTCCTCAACGGCGAGAAGCTGTGGATCACCAACGGCACGATCGCCGAGCTGATGGTGGTGATGGCGCGGACGCCGTCGGTGGTGGTGAACGGCAGGGAGCGCCGGCAGATCACCGCGTTCATCGTCGAGGCCGATTGGCCGGGCGTCGAGGTGGTGCGGCGCTGCGACTTCATGGGCCTGAAGGGCATCGAGAACGCGGTGCTGCGCTTCACCAACGTGCGGGTGCCGCGGGAGAACGTGCTGTGGGGCGAGGGCAAGGGCCTGAAGCTGGCGCTGATCACGCTCAACACCGGCCGCCTCACACTGCCGGCCTCCTCGGTGGCCGCGGCCAAGAAGTGCCTCGAGATCTCGCGCCAGTGGGCGAACCAGCGGGTGCAATGGGGCCAGCCGGTCGGCCGGCACGACGCGGTGGCGCAGAAGATCGGCCGGATGGCGGCCGACGCGTTCGCGCTCGAGGCGGTCTCGGAGCTGTGCTCGACGCTGGCCGACACGGGCGGTTACGACATCCGGCTCGAGGCGGCGATCGCCAAGCTCTACAACTCGGAGCACGCCTGGCGGATCGTGGACGACACGGTGCAGATCCGCGGCGGGCGCGGCTACGAGACCGCGCAGTCGCTCAAGGCCCGGGGCGAGATCCCCTGGCCGGTCGAGCGGATCATGCGCGACTTCCGGATCAACCTGATCTTCGAGGGCAGCTCGGAGATCATGCACCTGTTCATCGCCCGCGAGGCCGTGGACCGGCACCTCAAGGTGGCCGGCCCCCTGCTGGACCCGCGCGCGCCGCTCGGGGCGAAGGCCGGTGCCCTGCTCCGGACGGCACTGTTCTACGCGCACTGGTATCCGAGCCGCTACTTCGGCTGGGGCCGCTGGCCGCGCTACGCCGAGTTCGGGCGCCTGGCGACGCACCTGCGCTTCGCCGAGCGGATGAGCCGCAAGCTCGCGCGGACCACCTTCCACGCGATGGTGCGCTTCGGTCCGCGGCTGGAGAAGCGCCAGTCGGTGCTGTTCCGGCTGGTGGACGTCGGGGCGGAGCTGTTCGCGGTGGCGGCGGCGTGCGCGCGGGCCGAGATGCTGCGGAAGCAGGGGCAGCCGCAGGCGGTGGAGCTGGCCGACCTGTTCTGCCGCTACGCGCGGCGGCGGGTGCGGGCCGCCTTCCGGACGGTGTTCGACAACGACGACGCCCGGACCTATGCCCTGGCCCGGGCGGTGCTGGAGGGGAAGCACACCTGGATCGAGAAGGGACTGGTCTGATCGCGGCCGCTAGGCCCGCGCGTTCTCCCGCGCCCCGCCGAGCTCGAGCTTGATCGCCGTGAGCGAGTGATTCACGTCGCGCAGGAACGACAGCAGCGACGCGATCAGCGAGAGCATGCAGCAGGCGAACAGCGTCACGACCACGACCACCGCCTCCCAGCGGAGCACGGCGGCGAGGAACAGCGTGATCACCAGCGCGGCGGCGAAGAGCAGGCTCACCACCGCCAGGACGATCGCGCGGCGCATGTCGATGGCGCGCGCCGAGAGCACGGCAATCTGCGCCTCCACGCGCTCGATCTCCTGTTCCGTCGCCTCGCGCCGCGCCTCGGAGAGCTTGCGCGCCCGGTCGATCAGGCGGCCGAGACGGTTGGTCATGGACAGGAGCAACAGCCCGATCCCCGAGATGAGGATCACGGGGCCCAGGGCGATCTGCAGGACCGGCGCAATCTCGCGTAGCGTCATCAGAATTCGCGCTTCTTCATCTCTTCGAAGAAGCGCTTCGGATCCTCCGCGTTTTCCGTTTCCGCGGGCAGCGTGTCGTCGTACTTGCGCCGCTTGATCGCCTTCTGCGTCACCTGCTTCGCGGCGTTCTTCCGGGCCAGCGCTTCGAGCTGCTTCCTGTCGATCACGAGGCCTCCCCTCCGGAGCACTCCGGACTACCGCAAGATACTGCGAACTCCGTGCCGGAGGGGAAGCCCGCGACCCGCGGGGCCCTAGAAGCCGAATCCCCGCTGCGCCGGCACCGGGCCCCTGGGCATCATCTCGTCCCGGTTCGCCAGCACGTACACCGTCCACGCCACCACCGTCGCGGCCTGCTCCAGATCGCCGATCTGCAGCCGCTCGTAGGTGTCCACGTTGGAGTGGTGGGTGCGGCTGCCGTACTCGATGGGATCCTGGATGTAGTTGAACCCCGGCACGCCGGCCGCGACGAACGACAGGTGGTCGGTGCCGCCGGTGGTCCCGTGCCGCACGACCACGACCCCGAGGTCCTGGAGCGGCGCGAAGATCTGCTGGAAGATCGGGATCGCGAGGCTGTCCATCTGGTCCCAGATGCCGCGCAGCCGGCCCGTGCCGTTGTCCACGTTCAGGTAGGCCGAGATCCGGCCGAGCTCGGCCGCGTGCCGCCGCACCCAGGCCCGCGAGCCCAGGAGGCCCTCCTCCTCGCCGCTCCACAGGCCGATCCGCACCGTGCGCCTGAGCGGCAGGTTCAGCGTCTTCAGGATCCGCATCGCCTCCATCATCACGACGGAGCCGGCGCCGTTGTCGGTGGCCCCGGTGCCGCCGTGCCAGCTGTCGAGGTGGCCGCCCACCATCACGATCTGGTTCGCCTGGTCCGTGCCCGGGATCTCGCCGAACGCGTTGTACGACTTCAGATCGTCGTTGAGGAACCGGTTCTGCACGCTCACCTCGAGCCGTACCGTCCGGCCGGCCTTCACGTTGCGGTACATGGTGCCGTACTCCTCGTGCTGCACCAGGAGCGCCGGCAGCGGCTCGTAGCCCGCACTGTCGCGGGCCGGCCCGGCCTCGGGCCCGCCCTGCACCAGCAGCATGCCGTAGGTCCAGTTCGACGGCTGCAGGACGACGGCCGGCTGCTGCGCCCGGAGCCACGCGTTGATGCGCGCCGCCACCGCCCGCATCTGCGCGAACCGCTCGCGCCGCTGCTCGGGCGTGAGGTTCGCGAGCGGCCCCTGGGGCGGCCGCGGCGGTGCCGGCGGCGCGAGCAGCGAGTCCGCGCTGAACCGGCGCACGATGGGCTCGAACTCCGGCGGAATGTCGCGCGGCGCGCCGCGCAGCACGCAGGCGCCCTTGAGCTTGCCCGCGTACCGGGCCAGGTCGCTCGTGTCCTGCACGTCGAGCAGCACCACCGGGCAGGTGACCGTGCCCCGCGTGCTGCCGCTCCAGGCCAGGGGCTGCGCGCTCAACGGCTCGAGGAACGGCTCGAGAATCCGTCCCGAAAAGCTCACCCGCTCCCAGCCGCGGCCGAAGGCCGAATCCCACGGCTCGACGGCGACGTTCGCCAGTCCCCACTGCCGGAACACCTGCGTCACCCACTCGTCGGCACGGCGCATGCCCGTCGAGCCCGTCAGGCGCGGGCCGATCACGTCCGTCAGATACTCGGCGAGCGAATCGACGTGCGAGCGCGCCAGTCCCTCGTCGCGGATCCGCTGCAGCACAGAGAGGTCGAGCCGCTCGGCGACCGCGGCGGGCGCGGCGGCCGGCGGCGGCGCGCCGGGAGCGGCGGGGGCGGGCTGCTGCGCGGCGAGCGGGACGGCGGCGGCGAGCGCCAGCCAAGCGGCGCCACCGGCGCGGAGCAATGAGGCCATGAGGCGACTCCTGTGAGGAGAGGACGAGCCGGACGACGGCCGACGGACATACGGGCGGCGGAGCCGCGACGTTGCGGGGGGTGTTCCGAAGGCCGGGCGCCGGCCCGGCCGCGACCCTCAGTCCGGCCGGATCGCCCGCCCCGCCCGGACCTGGTAGCGCGGCCCGCGCGGGTCCAGCGCGACGCGCCCGCCCACCACGACCCAGGCGATGCCCTCGCTCGCCAGCTCGGGATGCTCCACAGTCGCCCGGTCCCGCACGGTCGCCGGGTCGAAGACCACGATGTCGGCGTCGGCGCCCACCTCGAGGCGGCCCTTGCGGCGCATCGCGGGCGCGCGCGCCTCGAGCGTCTGCGCCGGCAGCAACGTCATCCGGCGGATCGCCTCCATCAGGGAGAGCGTGCCGCGCTCGCGCACGTACACGGCGAGCGTGCGCGAGAACGCGCCCGAGGCGCGGGGATGGTTGTTGTTGCCGGGGTTGAGGATCGCGTCGCTCCCGATCATCACGAACGGCGCGCGCAGGGCCAGCACGACCGCCGTGTCCGGAATCGCGTACGCCACGGCCAGCTTCCCCTGGGCCCGGTAGCGGCGGAAGCTCTCGGCCGTGAGCCGCTCGGTGGTGCCCGCGAGCTGCAGGTCGCCGTAGGAAATGCCGAATCGCTGTTGCCACCCCGGATCGAAGCGCGCCTGGCTCAGCTTGGTCCCCCAGTAGTCGTAGGGGTAGACGCACGCCGTCACCGTGAGCCCCTCGCGCCGCGCCCGCTCGAGCGAGTCGAGCGCGGCCGCCATGTCGAACGTCGCGGCGCTCGTGATGTGGTCCACGTGCACCGCCGCCCCGGTCCGCCGCGCCGCCTCGAGGATCTCGTGGATGCCCTCGGCGTCCGTCCCGGGCGGCACCGTGTCGGAGAAGCGCGCGTGCACGAACAGTGGCGCCCGGTACCGGGCCGCCACCTGCGCCATCGCCAGCACCTCCTCCGTCGTGGCGCCCGGCGTGTACTCCGGGCTCATCGCGACGCCCAGCGCGCCGTCGCCCATCGCCCGCTCCGCCATCGCCACGAGCCGCTGCAGCTCCCCGGGCGTCGCCGCACGGTAGCGCCCGATGCGGAGCCGCTCGCGAGCGTTGGGGTTGGAGAACGCGCCGCCGTAGTTGACCGGCCACTGCGAGCGCCCGAGGACCCGGTACCACGCGCCCATGTCGCCCGAGGCGCCGTGCATCGCGAGGTTGGTCGTGACGCCGTCGGCGAGCTTGCGCCAGATGCCGTACGGGTTGGGGTCGTACGACAGGACGTCGATGAAGCCCGGGGCCACCACCTTCCCCGCGGCGTCGATCACCGTGCGGCCCGCGAGCGCCGTGTCCGAGATCGCGGCGATCGAATCGCCGCGGACGCCGACCCACAGTCCGGTCCGGTCGAGGCCGCTGGCGGGATCCATCACGCGTCCGTGCGCGATCACGAGATCGAACCCGGGTGCCCGGGGCGCGACGGCAGGCACCGGGCGCCGGGCCAGGGGCGGATGCACCAGCAGCAGGCCGACGAGCAGCAGGCGAGGCGGGCTCACCAGCGACAAGCTACACCGGAGGCCCGGCGGCGTCGCCCCGCGGGCGGCGCAGGACCGGCTCTCCGCCCGGCTACCTGCCGTGCTTGGTTTCCACGACGATCGCGCCGCCGGCGGCGATGAAGCCGAACAGGGGCTCGGCGGCCTCGGCGTCGAGGATGTGAATGGCGTGGACCTCGGATGCGGAGATCTGCTCCAGATAGTCGATGTCGGCCAACTGCACCTTGTCCACCACCAGCAGCGGGGTTTCATCGCCCAGCTCGCTGCGCGTCTCCTGGATCCGGACCCGCGCGGGCTTGCCGTTCGCGTCCAGTCCGGAGGTGAGTCGGGGCGCCCGCATCCGCACCACGTCCCACGCGGTGCGCACCGACATCCGGGTGATTTCCTCTTCCGTGATCAGGGTCTCGCGGCCCGCCGGCGCGATGTAGCTGGAGGACGAGGGCGCAGCCTGGCGGACGCCGCACGCGATCGCCGCCAGCGTCACGACGGCGAGACCGGCCCGCGCGAGCACGGGTGCCACCATACGGGGACGGGGCCTCATGCTGATCAACGTTGCGCGCTGCCGGGAGAAGGTCAAGCGCCAATACGGCACGGTCGCTCGTACCGGCGTTGGCGCCGCGGTCGGGCGAGGAGTACGATAGACCCGGCTGGTCACTCGGAAACGGAGCGAGAGCAATGAGCCGCTTGGCCGCGCTGTGCACGATCGGGCTGGTGCTGGCTGCCGCACGCCTCCCCGCCCAGGTCGCCGACACGTCTCCCTTTCGGCCGGTGAGCCTGCCGACCCCGAACCCGTACCGGTCGGCCGGCGGCAGCCCGGGCCACGCCTACTGGCAGAACCGCGCGGACTACGCGCTCGAGGCCGTCCTCGACACGGCCAGGCAGGAAGTGCGCGGCACGGGCCGGCTGACCTACCAGAACAACTCGCCCGACGCGCTGGACTTCCTCTGGCTCCAGCTCGACCAGAACATCTTCGCCAGGACCAGCATCAACGCGCTGACCGCGCCGCCGCCGCTCATCTTCGGGGGGACGCCGTTCATCATGGCGAGCCAGGGCTTCGTGGGCGGGCTCGTGCTCACGCGCCTGGAGGCCAACGGCAAGCCGCTGCCCCACTACCTCTGGGACACGATGATGCGGGTGGACCTGCCCGAGCCGCTGCCGCCCGGCGGCGCCATCACGCTGGACCTGGCGTGGTCGTTCCCGATCCCGGTCTACGGCGCGGGCCGGATGGGCCGCGACGGCTCGCTGTACGAGATCGCGCAGTGGTACCCGCGCATGGCCGTGTACGACGACGTCCACGGCTGGAACACCCTGCCCTACATCGGCGCCGGCGAGTTCTACCTCGAGTACGGCGACTTCGACGTCCGGCTGACGGTGCCGAGCGGCTTCATCGTCGCCTCGACCGGCACGCTCGAGAACCCGGACGAGGTGCTCACGGCCGCCGAGCGCGACCGGCTGGCGCGGGCGCGGGCGGACAGTCAGCCGGTGCAGGTCGTGACCGAGCCCGAGGCGGGCCATGCCGAGCTGACGCGCCCGGCGGGCGCGGCCCCGGGCGGGACGCTCACCTGGCGCTTCCGCGCCAGCCACGTGCGCGACGTCGCCTGGGCCGCCGCGCCCAGCTTCCGCTGGGACGCCGTCAGCTGGCACGGGATCCTGGTGCAGACCTACTACCGGCCGTCGGCGGCGCTGTGGGCGGCCGAGGGCATCGTGATGGCCCGCCACGCGATCGCCTACAACTCCCAGCTCTGGGCGACGTACCCCTACCCGCAGGCCAGCACCGTGGAAGGCCCGATCGACGGGATGGAGTACCCGATGCTGACGTTCGTGCCGGCCGAGAAGACGCGGGAGGGGTTGTACTGGGTCCTGATGCACGAGTTCGGGCACGAGTGGTTCCCGATGATGGTCGGGAGCGACGAGCGCCGCTATCCATGGATGGACGAGGGGTTCAACACCTTCATCGACCTGTACAACGCGGCGGACTACTTCAAGGGCACGGCGTACGGCGATTCCGTGGTCGACATGCCGCTGCACGCCTACGGCGCCAACGCGCGTCCGGGCGACGAGCAGCCGCTCATCACCGCCCCGGTGGAGGTGCGCGACCTCTACTGGACCGCCTATCAGAAGCCCGCGCTGATGCTGCGCCTGCTCCGGGAGGAGGTGCTGGGCCGCGAGGCCTTCGACCCCGCGTTCCGCGAGTACATCCGGCGCTGGACGTTCCGTCACCCCCAGCCCGCGGACTTCTTCCGCACCGTCGAGAACGTGAGCGGCCGCAACCTCGACTGGTTCTGGCGCGACTGGGTGTTCACCACCGCGCGGCTGGACCAGGCCGTGGACTCGGTGACCGGGACCCCGGGCCGGGGACGCTCGGCGGGGAGCGCGGGCCGCGGCTCGAACATGCGGGGCGAGGCACCGGCGACGCTGCCCGCCGCCACCGGATCCCGCGTCTACCTCAGCAACCGGCGGGAGATGGTGATGCCCGCCGAGCTGAAGCTCACCTACGACGACGGCACCAGCGAGGTCGTGCGCCTGCCGGTGGAGATCTGGAATCTGGGGAGCCGGTTCACGTACGCGGTGCCCGCGAACGGCAAGCGGGTCGTCGGGGCCGAGCTGGATCCGCGGCGGGTCTACCCGGACGTGGATCGGGGAAACAACGTCTGGCCGAGGGGCAAGTAGCAGCGGGTGGTGGGTGGTGGGGACGACGAGCTACCACCTACCACCCACCAACCACCTCAGTTCGGCACCACCGGCAGCATGACGTAGCTCGCGTGCTCCCGGTCGTGGAAGACGGCCTGACGGGCCACCCGGCTCGTCGTCGTCTGGCCCAGCGTCTCCCCGGTGTTCGGGTTCACGTCGTACTTGGGGAACGCGGTGGACGCCACCTCCACCCGGATGCGGTGGCCCGGGCGGAAGGTCTGGCAGGTGTTCCACACGTCCACGTCGTAGCCGTAGATCCGGCCCGGCTCGATCGGCGAGGGCCGGTCCATCCCGTCGCGGAACCGGGCCCGCACCATCCCGTCGATCAGGCGCTCGACGTAGCCGTCGGGCCACACGTCGAGCAGCTTCACCATGAAATCGGTGTCCCGTCCGTCGGAGGAGGCGAACAGCCGCGCCCGGATCGGCCCGCACACCTCGAGGTCCCGGGTGAGCGAGTCGCTGGTATACACCAGCACGTCGGGCCGCTGCTCGACCTGGCGGTAGTCGTCCGGTCCGCCGATCTGCGCGAACGAGGGCTCGGTGATGAAGGTGACCGGGTTCGCGGGGTCGTCGGTCCAGGCGTCGGGCGGCTCGCGGGCGGGAACGGCCGTCGACAACGCCCCGTCGCCCGCCGCGCTCGCCGCGCGACCGCCACTGTGGAGGTAGTACCGGGTCCATTGGGTGCGCGCCATCGGCCACTCGTTCTCGCTCACCCACGCGTTCGTGCCCATCACGAAGATCCGCACCGGCGGCTCGGCCATCACGCCGTTGTCCACGCCCTTGAGCCAGTAGTCGAACCACCGCAGCTGGACCGCGGTCAGGTCGATCTGGCCGGTGGGCCCGAAGTCCACCGCGCCCAGCTTCGCGGTCGAGTTGATGGCGTGCGGCCAGGGCCCCATCAGCAGGTGCTGGCGCGCGCGCACGGCCGCCGGTCCGCGGGTCGTCATCCCGATGTAGTTGAGCGGCGTCCCCACCTGCTCGTCGTCGTACCACCCCGAGATGTGGAGCACCGGCACCTCGACCCGGTCGTACTTGTTCTGATACCGCACCGGCTCCCACCAGTCGCTCAGCTGCGCGTGCCGCACCTCCTCGCGCCAGTACGGGTTCGGCCGCCCGGCGGCCGAGTCCATCGTGAGCATCGGCAGGTGCCGCTGCACCGCCGACCAGTCCACCGCGTCCATGTTCTGCAGCAGGTGGCCGGCCGTGAAGTGGTACCAGCTGATGTCCATCGGCAGCGGCAGGCCGGTGGGCCACTCCACGAACGGATCGGACGGCGTCACCATCGCGATCATCGCCGCCAGGTGCGGCGGCTGGAGCACCGCCGTGAACCACTGGATGCGCCCGTTGTACGAGCCGCCGATCGTCCCGACCTTGCCGGTGGACCAGGGCTGGGCCGCGCACCACTCGACGGCGTCGTAGCCGTCGCGCCCGTCGTTGCGGTAGGGCACCCACTCGCCGTCCGAGTCGCCCCGGCCGCGCACGTCCATCGCGACGAAGACGTAGCCGCGCGAGGCCCAGTCGCGACCCGCCCGGAGCGAGCCGGTCTTGGTGTAGGGCGTGCGCGACAGCACGACCGGGAACCGCCCCGCCGTGTCCGGCCGGTAGACGTCGGCCGACAGCTCGACGCCGTCCCGCATCTTCACGCGCTGGTTGAAGTCGATCCACACCCGGTACGCCGGCTGCGACACCTGGGGCGCCGCCGGCGCCGCGGCCGCCGCCGGCTGCTGAGCCGCCAGCAGCGCCGGGACGGCCGCCGCCAGCGCGGCCGCCGCCCACCATGCACGCGATCTCATCTGTGCGTCCCTCCGGCCGTTGCCGGCCCCAGCCAGACACGAGCGGCCAACTGCTGCTGCGGCGACAGACTTACGCCGCGCGCCCCCCGGCGGCAACCTCCCCGGCACTGTGACCTGCGTCATTTGCGAACTTCGGGGTTCCAGCGCACATTTGGGGCCATTCTTCACCCTTACACACAAGCCAACTGACGGCTTCGCGCGATCGGACCGCCACGGCGCCCGCCCTTTTCGGCGCTGTACGCATCGCTGCGCTCTGCGCGGCGATGGTCGCCGCGGGCTGCCTGGGCGACACCTCGGCGCCGAGGGGCCCGCAGCCCGCGGCGTTCTCGGTCGTGCCCCGCTTCCCCGGCCACGCCGCGGCCTCCGTACCGTTCAACCGGGTCCGCGTCACGCTCAGCCGCACCGCCTCCACCGCCCTCGACACGACGATCGACTTCCCGGCGGGCGCCGACAGCCTGGTCGTCCGGCTCTCGACCGAGATCTTCGGCACCTCGGAGACGCTGACGCTGAACCTCGCGATGATCGACGCGGCCAACGACACGGTGTTCCGCGGGGGCCCGCTGCCGGTCACGCTCACGGCGACCGGCTCGCGGCCGCAGGCGCTGCCGATCCCGCTGCGCTACGTCGGCGTCGGGGCGAACGCGAAGACCGTGCGGATCACGCCGAAGACGACGTCGGTCCTGTTCCGCGACTCCGTCACGCTCACCGCGACCGCGTACGACACCGCGGGCCAGCCGATCCCCGGCACGCCGGTGTCCTGGCGCTCGCTCGACTCGACCCTGGCGCGGGTGCCGGCCGACACGGTCGGCAAGGTGCTGGTGGGGATCGTGCGGGGAGTGGCGCGGGTCGAGGCCATGCTGCCCACCGACATCGCGGACACCGCGCAGGTGACCGTCCAGCCGGTCGCGGCGGCGCTGGGCCTGCAGTCGGGCGGCGGGCAGACCGGCGGCGTGGGCGCGCCCCTCGCGCAGCCGATGGTCGTCCGGGTGAAGGCCGCCGACAGCCTCGGGGTGCCGGGCGTGGCGGTCACCTTCACGGTCGTGAGCGGGGGCGGCGTCGTGTCGCAGGCCACCGACACCACCAACGCCAACGGCGACGCATCCACGATCTGGACGCTCGGCGGCACGCTGGGCCTGCAGTCGCTGAAGGCGACCATCGCCGCGGCGCCGGCCATCAGCACGACGGCGATCGCGACCGGGGTCGCGGGGGCCGCGAAGAGGCTGGCCTTCCTGGTCCAGCCGCCCGCCGTCGCGTCCGGCGCGGCGATGGTGCCGGCGGTTCAGGTGGCGGCGCAGGACAGCTTCGGCAACACGGCAGCGACCTTCACGGGCAACGTGTCGCTGGCGATCGGGACCAACCCCGGCCCGTCCACGCTCGGCGGCACGACCACCGTGGCAGCCGTGGCCGGCGTGGCCACGTTCAGCACCCTCACGCTCAACATCGCCGGCACCGGCTACACCCTCGTCGCCGGCGCGGCCAGTCTGACGGGCGCGACCAGCAACCCCTTCACCGTCACGGCGGCGGCGCCGGCGCAGCTCGCCTTCGCGCAGCAGCCCTCGAACGCGACGGCCGGCGCAGCCCTCGCCCCGGCGGTGACGGTCCAGGTGCGTGACGCGAGCGGCAACCTGGTCACGACCGCGACCACCGCCGTGACCGTCGCGATCGGCACCAACCCCGGCGGCGGCACGCTGAGCGGCACCACGACCGTGAACGCGGCGGCCGGCGTCGCGACCTACGCGAACCTCGGCATCGACAAGGCGGGCACGGGCTACACCCTGGCGGCCAGCGCCGGCGGCCTGACGGGCGCGACGAGCGCGGCCTTCAACGTGGCGGCGGGCGCGGCGAGCGGCCTGGCGATCACGACGCAGCCGTCGAGCACGGCGCAGAGCGGCTCTCCCTTCTCCCAGCAACCGGTCATCCAGCTGCAGGACGCGCTGGGCAACGCGGTGAGCCAGAGCGGCGTCGTGGTCACGGCGGCGATCGCCTCGGGCGGCGGCACGCTCGGCGGCACGCCGACCGCGACCACCAACGCCAGCGGCGTGGCGACGTTCGCCAATCTGTCCGTCACGGGCTTGGCCGGCGCGCGGACCCTGACGTTCACGGCCGCGGGCCTCGCGGGCGTGACCTCGGGCACGATCACGCTGACGGCCGGCGCGGCGAGCCGGCTGGCCATCACGACGCAGCCGTCGGCGGCGGCGCAGAGCGGCGTGGCGTTCGCGCCGCAGCCGGTGATCCAGATCCAGGACGCCTCGGGCAACGCGGTGAGCCAGAGCGGCGTGGTGGTGACGGCGGCGATCGCCTCCGGCGGTGGGACGCTGGGCGGCACGCTGACCGCGACCACCACCGCGGGCGGCACGGCCTCCTTCACGAACCTGTCCATCACCGGCGCGGCGGGGCCGCGGACCCTCGCCTTCACGGCGATCGGCCTGACGTCCGTGACGTCCGGGACGATCGTCGTGGGCGCCGGCGCGCCCGTCCAGCTGGCCGTGACGACGCAGCCCTCGAGCAGCGCCCAGAGCGGCGCCGCCTTCGCCCAGCAGCCGGTGATCCAGCTGCAGGATTCCTCCGGCAACGCCGTGAGCCAGAGCGGCGTGGTGGTGAGCGCGGCGATCGCCTCGGGCGGCGGAACGCTCGGCGGTACGCTGACCGCGACCACCAACCCGGGCGGCGCGGCCACCTTCACCAACCTGTCCATCACGGGCAGCGCGGGGGCCCGGACGCTGACGTTCACGGCAAGCGGCCTCACCGCGACCACGTCCGGCACGATCACGATTACCGCGGGCGCCGCGAGCCAGCTGGCCATCACGACGCAGCCGTCGGCCACGGCCGCGAGCGGCGCCGCCTTCGCCCAGCAGCCGGTGATCCAGATCCAGGACGCCTCGGGCAACGCGGTGAGTCAGAGCGGGGTCGTGGTGACCGCCGCGATCGCCTCGGGCGGCGGCACGCTCGGCGGCACGCCGACCGCGACCACCAACGCCGGCGGCGTGGCGACGTTCGCCAACCTGTCCATCACGGGTCTGGTCGGCGCGCGGACCCTGACGTTCACGGCCACGGGCTTGACGGGCGCGACCTCCGGCACGGTCACCGTCACGGTCGGGACGGCCAGTCAGCTGGTGATCACGACCGAGCCGCCGGCCAGCGTGCCGGCGCAGTCGGCCTTCGGCCTGGCGGTGACGGCCCGGGACGGCGGCGGGAACACCGTGACGACCTTCAGCGGCCCGGTGACCGTGGCAATCGGGACCAACCCGTCGGGCGGCACCCTGTCCGGGACGCTGACGGTCAGCGCCTCGTCGGGTGTCGCGACGTTCAGCGGCCTCTCGATCGACAACGTCGGCACGGGCTACACGCTGACGGCGGCATCGGCGGGGCTCACGTCGGCGACCAGCACCGCGTTCAACGTCACCGCGCCGCTGGGCGTGAACGCGTGGATCAACCCGTCGGGCGGCAACTGGTCGGTGGCCGCGAACTGGAGCAAGGGCGCCGTGCCGGTCGCGACCGACACGGTCACGATCACCCAGTCCGGCACCTACACGGTGAACCTGGACGTGAGCGCCACGGTGGCGAAGCTCACCGCCGGCGCGGCGTCGGGAACGCAGACGCTGTCGGTGGCCGCCAACACGCTGACGGTGGGCGCCGGCAACGGCACGCTCGCCGCGAACACGGTGCTCAACCTGAGCGGGACGGGCACCATCACCGGCGCCGGCGCGCTGACGGTGGCGGGCGCCTTCAACTGGACGGGCGGCAGCCTCGGCGCCGTCACGGCGGGCGGCGGCATCAAGGTCCCCTCGGGCGGCACGCTGGGCATCTCGCCCGCGGCCAACGTCCAGCTGCAGAACTACACGCTGGAGGTGGACGGCACGGGGACCTGGACCGGCACGGCGTTCGTCAACACCGGCAGCGGCGCGACGCTGCGGGTGGGCGCGGGCGGCGTCCTGACGGTGTCGGGCGATCCCACCATCAGCTACAACCTGGGCGGCGCCGCGCCGGTCCTGAACAACCTCGGCACCGTCAACCGGACGACCAGCGCCAACTCGTTCGTGGTCAACGCGCCGGTCAGCGGCACCGGCGCCTGGAACGTTCAGAGCGGCTCGATCAACCTGCAATACGGCGGGACGGTGAGCGGGCCGGTGTCGGTGTCGTCCGGGGCCGCGCTGAACCTCATCACCAGCGCGGGCGCGCTGACCTTCGACGCGACCTCCGCCATCACCGGCGCGGGCACGGTGAGCTTCCAGAGCGGCACGGTGACGCTGGCGGGGGCCTACAACCTCACCGGCCCGACCCAGATCGCCGGCGGCACGGCGAACTTCAACGGCACGAGCGCCGCCGCGACGACGCTGTCGCTCGCGAGCGGCACGCTCGGCGGGTCGGGCGTGCTGTCGGTGAGCGGCAATTTCAGCTGGACGGGCGGCGCGCTCGGCAACTCGGGGCTCACGACCAAGGTGCTCGCCAGCGCGACCTGGACCATGGCGCCAGCGGCGGCCGTCACCTTCGTGGCCGATACCCTCGAGCTCTCGGGCTCGGGCACCTGGACGGGCACGCAGTCGGTGGGTGCCGGCTCCGGCGCCATCTTGCGCGTGATGCCGGGCGGCACGCTGACCATCCAGGGCGACCCGACATTCGCCTACACCCAGGGCGGCGCCCTGCCCCTGCTCGACAACCAGGGCACCATCAACCGGACCACCAGCGCCAATCCGGTCATCCTCGGGGTGCCCTTCAACCAGGCGGGCACGCTCAACATCACCACGGGCAGCGTGAACGTCGCGAACGGCGGCACGATGTCGGGCCCAGTCAGCGAGTCGCCGGGCACCGTGCTGCTGTTCAGCAACGGCTCGGTTTCGCTGGCCAACAACTTCGCGGTCACCGGCTCGTCGGGGATGACCCAGATCACCGGCGGCACGGTGGGCGGGCTCACGCCGACCGACACGGCGTTCTTCGACAACCTCACGATTTCCGGCGGCTCGCTGAGCCTCGCGGGCGGCACGATCAAGACGCCGTTCGAGATGCTGTGGACCGGACCGGCCACCGTGAGCGGCGGCACGCTGTTCGTTCCGGCCACCGCCGGCCTGACGATGAGCTTCGCTTCGGGCGCGCCGGCCCTCCAGAACGCGAAGCTCCTCGTGGCCGGCTCGGGCGGGTGGACGGCGACGACGCCGCTGAGCTCGGGCTCCGGGGACACGATCCGGGTCCTCGCCGGCGGCAACCTGGCCTTCACCGGCGCCGGCGGCGGCTTCCTCTACAACCAGGGCGGCGCGCCGTCGGTGCTCGACAACCGCGGCACGGTCATCAGCGCCACCACCCCGGGCACGGCCTTCACGGTCAGCGCCGAGTACACCGAGCAGGGCGGCACCCTCGACGTCACCAGCGGGCGGCTCAGGCTCGCGGGGGGCAGCACGCCTCCGTTCCTCGGCACGGCCACGGTCAACGTGGGCGACACGCTCGAGCTCGCGGGCGGCACCTTCCAGATGAACGGCCCGCTGACGATCGGCGGCGGCGGAACCCTGCTCGTCAGCGCCGGCACGCTGGCGCCCAACGGCGTCGGCCTGGGTCTCACCGGCAACTTCGCGACCTCGGGCACCGGCGCGCTGGTGATGAACCTGCCGGGCGACTCGCTGGACATCAGCGGCAACGCGACCTTCGGCGGGGCGGCCGGCACCATCAGCAACGGGGTCATCCGGGTCGGGGGCAACTTCACCCAGACCGGCTCCGCGAACTTCGCGCCGGGCCCGAACACCAGCCCGGAGCACGTGGTGCTGACGGGCAGCGGCCCGCAGACGATCAGCTTCGCCGACCCCCTGAACAGCTTCTTCCGGCGACTGTGGTCGCAGCAGGGAGCGAACGGCAACATCACCGTGAACGGCACCGTGCGGGCCGGTCTGTTCCAGTGGTTCGGCAACAACGCGATGGCCGGCAGCACCGGCGACTTCATCGCGGACACGATCACCGGCGCCGCGACCGGCTCGAACATCACGGTCAACAAGGTCGAGGTGGACGGCCTGGTGAACACCTCCGGCTTCTTCGAGCCCGACACCGCGGTGTTCACGGGCGCGAGCCAGGTCATCCCCAGCCTCTACGCCTATCGCAGCGTCCGCGTCTCGCAGGCCTCGGGCACGGCCACCTTCAGCGGCAACCCGAGTGCGCTGACCAACCTGGTCGTCACCAGCGGGACGCTCGACCTCACCGGCCGCCAGGTAGGCGTGACCGGCTTCTTCCAGACGACCGGCACGGGCGCCCTCAGGATGACCGGCGCCACCGACAGCCTGGGCGTGGGCGGGAGCGCGACTTTCGGCGGCGGCTCGACGAGCGGCCTGCTGACGGCCGGCATCATCACGGTCAACGGCGACTTCACCCAGACCGGCGGGACATCGGTCAGCTCGTACGCACCGACGCTCGGCGGCACGCACCGGCTGTCGCTCCGCGGCACCGTGACGCAGAACGTCTCGATGGCGAACCCGGCGGCGGCCCAGAGTCACTTCGACGTCCTGGAGATCCAGAGCCAGAACCGGAACGTGGTGCTCCAGACCAGTGCGTTCGTCAACGACACGCTGTGGATGCAGGCGTCGGCGTTCCCCTACAGCCTGACCGGCGCCGGCACCAGCCAGCGGCTGTCGGTGGCCGGCCTGCTGCGGATGGACTTCTCGACCGGGTCACCGAGCCTCAAGCCGCCGGTGGTCGAGCTGTCGGCGACGCCGATCATCTCGCCCACGCTGGCCGGCACGTTCAGCCCCGACACGACGGTGTTCAACGGGAGCATCGCGACGCTCCCGACCGGCGCGGGGATCGCGTACAAGAGCGTCCGGGTGAGCACGGCCGGCGCGTTCACGTCGCCGGGCGTGACCTACAACGGCGACCTGATCGTCTCGTCGGGCACGTACACCATCGGCTCGGGCGTGGACTCGGCCGCCGGGTTCCTGCGCACCGAGGGCACCGGTGCCCTGTCGATGGTCGCCATCGTCGCCGCGCCGACCGTCGCCGTGCGCGACAGCGCGGTGTTCGCCGGCGGGCCGTCGACCGCGCTCACGGGCGGCGTGCTGCGGATCTGGGGCAACTTCTTCGAGCGCGGCACCGGTGGGCAGTTCGCGCCCACCGGCACCCGGGTCAGCTTCCAGCGCGCGGCGGCCGGCGCGCAGACCATCCAGTTCGCCGACTCGTCCGGCAGCTTCTTCCGCGACCTCGTGCTCAACGGGACGGTGGCCGACACCATCCGCCTGCTCTCCAACGTGCAGGTCCAGGATTCCACGGTCATGACGGGCACGTCGACCCTGGTGAGCAACGCCGCCGAGGCCCTCAAGCTCCCGGCCGCCGGCATTCTGCGGGTGCACTCCCAGGCCGTCCTCAGGCCGTTCCGGGCCGAGGCCGGCACCTGGGTGCTGGACAGCACGTTCATCGGCGGCACCGCCGTGCGGTTCAGTCCGGACACGGCGGTGCTCCTCAACGCCAGCAACTTCTACGGCACCGGCACGATCGGCGTGGCCGGGATCTCGTCCACGCCCTCGCCGTTGTTCGCCTGGAAGAGCGTGCGGATGACGGGTGGGACGCTGCCGTCGAGCGGGACGACCTACGCCGGCAACCTGATCGTCCAGGGCGGCACCTACACGGAGAGCACCTTCGGTGTGACGGACTCCATTGCCGGCTTCCTGCGCACCGAGGGAACGGGGGTGTTCCTGATGCCCACGGGGACCGCGGCGCCGGTGGTGGCGGTGCACGACAGCGCGGTGTTCGCGGGCGGCGCCGACACGCTCGCCGCCGGCACGCTGCGCCTCTACGGCGGCTTCGCGCAGCGCGGCGCGGCCACCTCGTTCGTCGGTGGCGCGGGGCACACGGTGCAGTTCGCGGGCGCGACGCAGCAGAGCATCGCCTTCGCCAATCCGGGTAGCGCCGCCTCGACGTTCGGCAACGTGCTCCTCAACCGCACCTCGGGCGCGGTGAGCCAGGCGACGAGCGTCTCGCTGGGAAGCAACGTGTTCGTCTCGGGGGTGCTGTCGGACACCAGCGCGGCGGTCGCCGATACGATTTCGGGCAACGGCAACACGCTCACCACGGGCGGGTTCAACCTCAACGACACCTACATCTCCAACGCCCCGGTCGTCGTGCCGAGCGGCACGGCGCTCCTGACCGGGAACACGGTGACGTTCGCGAACATGTCGCCGACGGCGGTCCAGCTCACCTTCACCCGCGGCACCGCGATCACGCTCAACGCGTTCGCGTTCCTCGTCGCGCCGACCGGGGCCGGCAAGTACTTCAGCGTGACCAACAGCCTTGCCGGAGCGCCCGCGACGTTCAGCTTCACCAACCCGGTGCAGCCCACCCAGGCCTCACCGCCGGCGGCGGGCACGTACACCAAGGCCGGTGCCACGCTTCCCATCGTGTTGTGGGGAACGGTCACCCTGCCGTAGGCGGCGACCTCCGCGTCACCTGACCAGCGCGTACACCAGCAGGTCGAACGTCCGGCCGTCCTTCGTGGCGGCCTTGCGGAGCCGCGCCTCGCGCACGTACCCGGCCTTCTCGAGCACCCGCATCGAGGCGGCGTTGTGCTCGAACACGTAGGCCTGCATCCGGCACAGGTCGAACGCGCCGAACGCGTGCTCCGTCACCGCCTGGAGCGCCGCCGTGGCGATGCCGCGGCCCCAGTGCGCCTGGCCCAGCCAGAAGCCGACCACGGCCGTGCGCTTCCAGATGTCCGCCTGCAGCTCCAGCCCGATGCCGCCGACGGCCTCGCCGTTCACGACGATCGCGAAGTGCACGGCCGGGTCCTGCCCGGTGACGGCCTCGATCCACCGGTCGGCGTCCGCCCGCCGGTACGGATGGGGGAACCGGTCGCCCAGGTTGATCCACACCGCGCGGCTGTCCGCGTGCCGCACGAGGGACACGGCGTCGCCGCGTTCCCACGGGCGCAGCACCGCGCCGGCGACCGGGAGCTCGAGGCGCATCGCGGGGCCTACGACTTCCGGAAGGCCAGCCGCTCTTCGAGCCGCGTGAGGATCTCCTCCTGCCGCTTGAGCTCCTCGCGGTACTCCATCCGCTCCGTGTCGGTGATCTCCATCCGGAGGTCCGACAGGTAGCTCTCCAGGGCCTGCCGCAGCACGGCGGCCTCCTCGGCGGTCAGGTCGAGCTGGGCCATGGTCCACCTCCTGAGCGCTCCGCAGCGCAGCGCGGGCACGGGCAAAGGGCGAGCAGGTACTCCCACGGGTAGATGCCGGTGTCGTGGCCGTCGCTCCACGCGAAATGCGCGGCGTATGCCCCGACCAGCCGAAGGGCCACGGCGCGGATCTCGTCCGGCACGCCGCCCGCCTCGAGGATCGGCGCGCCGCTGATCTCGTCCCGGCACGCCGCGCACGGGCAGGCGAGCCGCAGCTCGCGCGCGCCGTAGATGCCGACGTGGCCGGCCTCGTCCCAGTGGATCTCGAGCGCGGCGCCCCCGTCGAGCCGCCGGACGAGGTACGGGACCGGCAACGGCTTCACCGCGGACCCGGCGCGCCGCCCGGGGCGGCCGCGCTCTCGCGCGCCACCAGCGGCGCGAGCACCTTCCATACGTTGTCCGCTACGATCCGGGCCCCGGCGGCGTTGGGATGGATCCCGTCCGGCTGGTTGAGGGAGTCCACGCCTCCCACGCCCTCGAGCAGGAACGGGATCAGGGGCAGGCCCTCCCGCGCGGCCAGGTCGCGGAACAGGGCCCGGAACCGGGCCGCGTACCTCGGGCCCAGGTTCGGCGGCACCTCCATGCCCGCGAGCACGATCCCGATCCCCGGCCGGTTCGCGCGCGCGCGTCGGACGATGGCCTCGAGGTTGGCGCGCGTCGAGTCCAGCTCCAGGCCGCGCAGCCCGTCGTTGGCCCCCGTTTCCACCACCAGGATGGCGACCGGGCCCCGGAGCACGGCGTCGAGGCGGCGCAGGGCGCCCGCGCTCGTCTCGCCGCTCACGCCCGCGTTGACCGCCTGCCACGGCGGACGCCGGCCGGCGAGCCGGCGCTGGATCAACGCCGGATAGGCCTCGTCGGGATCGAGACCGAGGCCGGCCGTGAGGCTGGTGCCCAGGAAGACCATCAGCCGGGTTTGGGAATTGGGGGTCGGGGTTTGGGGCCGTCCCCCGCCGCCCGCCGTCGAGCGCGCTGCCGAATCGACCGAGTCGGCGCGCGTCGCCTGCACACCCGCAGAGTCCACGCCCGGCGCCCGCGGCACGCGCGAGGCCATGCCGCCCCGGCCGCACGAGGCCAGCAGGACAATCGCCAGTGCGCCAACTATCATTCGGCCCATGCTCATCGCCCGGAACCTCACCAAGACCTACCTGAGCGGCGGCCGCCCCCTCACGGTGCTCAAGGAAGTTAGTCTCGAAGTCGATGCCGGTGGATTCCTCGCGATCGTCGGGCCGTCCGGCTGCGGCAAGACGACCCTGCTCGGGCTGCTGGCGGGCCTCGACGTGCCCAGCGGCGGCAGCGTGCTCCTGGGCGGCCAGGACCTGTCCCTGCTCTCCGAGGACGGCCGGGCGAGGCTGCGCGGCGAGCAGGTCGGGTTCGTGTTCCAGACCTTCCAGCTCATCCCGACCCTCACCGCCCAGGAAAACGTCCAGGTGCCCCTGGAGCTGGTTCCCAGACGGCACGTTGCACAGGGCGACGGCGGTTCCACGTCGCTCCGAACGCGGAAGGCCGAGAGCTACCGGGACATCGCCGAGCGCGCGCGGCAGCTGCTGGCGCGGGTGGGCCTGGAGGGGCGCGAGCATCACTACCCGGCGCAGCTCTCCGGCGGCGAGCAGCAGCGGGTCGCGGTGGCCCGCGCGTTCGCGAACCGCCCCAGCGTCCTGTTCGCCGACGAGCCGACGGGCAACCTCGACGCGGAGACCGGCGCGCGCATCATCGAGCTGCTGGTCGGGCTCAACCGCGAGTCGGGCGCGACCATCGTGCTGGCGACCCACGACGGCGAGCTGGCGGCCAAGGCGAAGAGCACGCTGCGCCTCAGGGACGGCGCGGTGGTCCGGGAGCCGGGGCGCGCATGACCGGCGCCGGCGCCGTGCTCCGCCTCTCGTGGCGGGAGACCCGCGCCTCCCGCCGGCGACTGCTGCTGTTCGCCTCGGCGATCTCCATCGGCGTCGCCGCGCTGGTGGCCATCCGCTCGTTCACCGCCAACGTCCAGGAGTCCGTGCACCGGCAGGCGCGCGAGCTGCTCGGCGCCGACCTGCTGCTCACCAGCAACCGCCCGTTCACCCCACCGGTCGAGAGCCTGCTCGACTCCCTGGCGCGCGGCGGCGCCGTGGTGGCGCGGCGCACGTCGCTCAACTCGATGGCGTACGTCCGGCGGCGGGAGGGCACGCGCCTCGTGGACGTGCGCGCCGTGGGCGGCGGCTTCCCGTTCTACGGCCGGGCGGTCACCGATCCCCCGAACCGCTGGGCCGACCTCGACACCGCCGAGGTCGCCGTGGTGGACACCAGCCTGCTGGTACAGCTCGGCGCCCGGATCGGCGACACGCTCGAGCTCGGCCGCCGCAGCTTCCGCATCGCGGCCGTGGCGGTCGAGGTGCCCGGGCGGCTGTCGGGCGGTTACGGCTCGTTCGTTCCGGAGGTCTACATCCCCGTGCGGGACGTGGCCGGGACCGGCCTGGTGGTGTTCGGCAGCCGCGCGAGCTACCAGGCGCTGCTCAAGCTGGACGGCGAGAAGGCGGCGCGCCGCCTCGACGGGTCGCACAAGCGCCTGTTCGAGCGCGAGAAGGTCCGCAGCCGGAGCGCGGGCGACGCCGAGGCCAACCTCACCGAGTCGCTCAGCCAGCTGTCGAGCTTCCTCCAGTTCGTCGGGCTCGTCGCCCTGCTCCTGGGGGGCATCGGCGTGGCGAGCGGGATCGGGGCGTTCGTGGCCGGCAAGCTCGACACCATCGCCGTGCTGCGGTGCCTGGGCGCGGGCCGGCCGGCGGTGTTCGTCATCTACCTGCTGCAGGCCGCGGCGCTGGGCCTGGTGGCCGCCGCCGCGGGGGCGGCCCTGGGCGTCGGCGTGCAGTTCCTCCTGCCCGTGCTCCTCAAGGGCGTGCTCCCCCTGGGCGTGTCCGTGACCGTCGAGCCGGCGGCGGTGGCGGCCGGCCTCGCGGTCGGGGTCGCGGTCGCCGTGCTGTTCGCCCTGCGGCCCCTGCTCGAGGTCCGGCTCGTCTCGCCGCTCCAGGCGCTGCGCCAGCCGTTCGAGGACGAGGCCGTCCGGCCGCCGCGCGACCCCTGGCGCGTGGCCGCCTTCGGCGCCCTGGCCGTCGGCGTCGTCGCCCTCGCGATGAACCAGAGCGACGAGCCGCGCGTGGGCCTCGGCTTCGCCGTGGCCATCGGCCTGTCGCTCGGCGTGCTCACGCTCACCGCGCGCGTGGCGATCGCGCTGGCGCGCCGGCTCCTCGTGGCCGCGGCCCGCGGCGCCGGGTGGCCCTACGCGCTCCGGCAGGGGATCGCCAACCTGTACCGCCCGCGCAACCAGACCCGCACCGTCGTCGTCGCGCTCGGCTTCGGGGTGGCGCTGCTGGCCACGCTGTACCTGGTGGAGGCGAACCTGCTCGGCCAGGTCCAGTTCGCGACGCTCGCCACGCCGGGCAAGCCGAACCTGGTCTTCGTGGACATCCAGCCGGACCAGGAGGCCGGCGTCGACAGCCTGGTGCGCGCGAGCGGCGCCGGCGTGCTGCAGCAGGTGCCCATCGTGCCGATGCGGATCGCGTCCATCAACGGGCGCGCGCCGGACGACCTGCTCCGGGACCCGAAGCGGCGGCCGCCGGCGCCGTGGACGCTGCGGCGCGAATACCGCTCGACCTTCCGGGACTCGATGACCGCCGGCGAGCGGCTGGTCCGCGGCGCCTGGTGGCACGGCCGGGGCGCGGGACCGCCCTACCCGGTCTCGCTGAGCAGCGACGTGGCGCAGGATCTCGGCGTCGGGATCGGCGACCGCATCGACTGGACGGTCGAGGGGCTCTCGGTGCCGACCGCGGTCGTGGCGCTGCGGGAAGTGGAGTGGGCGCGCTTCGAGCCGAACTTCTTCGCCGTCTTCAGCTCGGCCGCCCTCGCGGGCGTGCCCCGCTCGACGGTCGTGCTCACGCGGCTGGACGACGCGGCGGCGCGCGCCCGCCTGCAGCGCGCGGTGTCGGCGCGCTACGCCAACGTCACGAGCTTCGACGTGGCCCTGGTGCAGGCGGTGGTGGAGCGGATTCTCGGACGGGTGTCGCTCGCCATCCGGTTCATGGCCGCCTTCAGCCTGGCCATCGGGGCACTGGTCCTGGCCGGCGCCGTGGCCGCCGGCCGGCTGGCGCGCATCCGCGAGGGGGCGCTGCTCAAGACGCTGGGCGCGACCCGTCGCCAACTCTCCCGCATCCTGCTCGCCGAGTACCTGGCCCTGGGAACCCTGGCGGGGCTGGTGGGCATCGGCCTCTCCGCCCTGGGAGCCTGGGCGATGGTGCACTTCGTCTTCGATCTCGGGTTCAAGCTGCCGGCCGTGCCGCTCCTGGCCGTGCTCGCGGCCACCGCCGCCCTCGTGGCCGCCGTGGGGCTCGCCGCGAGTCGCGAGGTGTTCCGCAGGACGGCGATGGAGGTGCTGAGGGAGAGTTAGTGGGTTGTAGGTGGTGGGTCATCGAGAGAGCAACCACTGCAACCTACGACCATCCACCTGCCAACTGCTTCGTCACTTCACCAGTCCGGGAAACACGTAGAACACCTGCCCCGCGTCGTCGCTGTCGGCTTCGATGTAGCCGGCCACCGCCATCTCCCGCAGCTGCCGCTCGACCTCCTTGAAGCCGCGTCCCGTGCTCGCCACCGCTTCGGCCACCGACAGGCGGCCGCCGTTGGCGCTCGCCGCCTGGACCAGCGCGACCTGGAACTCCTCCGTCGTGCGCGGCAGGCGCTTGACCCCCTGGCCCGCGCCGCCCGCGCCGAGCAGCGCAGCCGAGCCCACCGACTGGATGAGCGCGCGGTTATTGGCGTCCTCGACCATGCCCGGGATCGTGAACAGGTCGATGAACTGTCCGATCCCGGCCAGGCCGAACGTGAACAGCCACAGGAAGCCGGTCCCGTACTTGCCGTTGTAGATGCGGTGCAGCCCGCACACGCCGACGAAGCAGGCGCACCACAGCAGGTAGGCGACGGTCTTGTCCTTCATGGTTCGGACAAGCTACGCGGGCGGGGGCCATATGTCTGCCCCCGCCTCCGCCACGTGATCGTCGCTGTCTAGGCTGCCTCGGAGCCGCGCTCCTCGGTCCACCGGCGGAACAGCCGGTAGGCGAGGTACGCCAGGCCGAAGATGAGCGCCAGCTTCAGCACGAACATGACGAACCCGAACACCAGGCCCAACACGGGAAACAGCAGCAGGCCCAGCAGCTTCACAGCCAGCACGCCCAGGATCGCCGTGCCGGCGAGCATTCCCAGTGCACGCAACATCCTCGAGAACCTCCCCGCAGGGCGCCGCGCCCTGCCGACAACCCCTACGGGTGGACCGGCCCCCAGGTTACAGGCGGGCGCCGGCTCAGGCGCCGAGCACCACGGCGACCACCTCCCGCTCGCGGGCCCGGTTGTCCAGGTTGATCACCACGATCTGCTGCCAGGTGCCGAGCTGCAGGCGGCCGTCGACGACCGGCACGGCGATGCCGGTCTTGAGGAGCGACGACCTGATGTGGGAGAAGCCGTTGCCGTCGCCCCACCGCGCGTTGTGCGCGTAGTCGCCGTCGGCGGGCGCCAGCCGGTCGAGCGCGCGCCTCAGGTCGGCCAGCGCGCCGGCCTCGTACTCGATCGTGGTCACGGCCCCGGTCGAGCCCGTGAGCGACACGACGACGGCCCCGTCGCGCACGCCCGAGTCGCCCACCAGGGCGGCGACCTCGTCGGTCAGGTCCCGATGTCCGAACTCGGCGCCGAGATTGAAGCTCCAGCGCCGAGTCCGGGATTGTTGCTTCGCCATGTCTTCGTCCCCGCGTCCGGCTTGCCCGGGAATAAGGCGCCCGCGCGCGAGGCGTCAAGCGTGCCGGGATCGCCCGGCCCGTCTCAGCTCATGGCGTGCGGCCACAGCCAGCCGAACGTTCCGGCCGTGAGGCATCCGTAGATCAGGGCCGAGATCAGGCTCTTGACCGTGCTCTTCCAGGTCCGGCCGAACCAGATCGCCTCGGGCACCAGACCCAGCCCGTAGGCCATGAAGCCCGACGCGCCCGCGATCTGGAAGACCCGCAGGTACTCGGTGCCCTTGGGCAGCGCGTGGCTCGCGACGTAGGCCACGAAGAACGACACCACCAGGTAGTAGATGAATGCCTGCACGAGCATCGGGGCCATGGTCCACTTGGCCGGCTTCCGCAGCAGCAGCACCCCGTTCGGGCCCTCCTCCACTTTCTTCATCGCGGCCTCGGCGCCGCCTTCGCCCATGATGTGCGGGAAGACGTACTGCCCCGGCGCCTTGAGGTTGAGCTTGCGAACCGCGTCGCGCAGCTGGTCCTCGCCCGGGATGGGCTTCCACTCGGCGTTCTCGTACTTCAGCGCCATCCACACCACGCTGCTGCCGATGAACACGAACACGGCGGACAGCACGATCGGCAGCCACAGCATCGGCACCGTCACATCGTACATGGCGATCTCCCTGGTGAGGTAACCCGACTCAGGCGTTCGGAATGGACGGATAAGAGGCATTGGGGCCGATGGTTGCGCAAGTCCCCGAGGCGACGCGAAGTTGGTGGCCGTCCGAGAGCCTGGAGAGCGCGTGGAGCCGCGGGTCTGGCACAAGCACTACGATTCCGTCGTCCGGCCGAGCCTCGCCTACGAGGAGCTGGTCCTGCCCGAGCGGCTCGAGCGGTCGGCAGAAGCCTACCCCGACGCCCCGGCGATCCTGTTCCTCGGGTGCCGCCTGACGTACCGGGAGCTGAAGGACCAGGTGGACCGCCTCGCCACCGCGCTGGCGGCCCTGGGCGTGACCCGGGAGACCCGGGTGGCGATCCACCTGCCCAACCTGCCGCAGACGGTGATCGCCTACTATGCCGTCCTGTCGCTCGGCGGGCAGGTGGTGATGACGAACCCGCTGTACGTCGAGCGGGAGATCGAGCACCAGTGGAACGACGCCGGCTGCGAGTTCGCCGTCACGGCGGACTTCCTGTTCGCCACCCGGCTGCGCCACATCCGCAGCCGGCTGCCGATCAAGCACTACGTCGTGGCGTCGATTCCGGAGTACCTGCCCTTCCCGCTGAAGCAGATCGCCCCGCTGAAGCTGCGGCGGATGAAGCCGCCCGCGATCGCGCGCGTGGCGGCGGAGCCGGGCGTGCACCGGTTCCGCAGGCTCGTCGCCGCCACGGAGCCCGACCCGCCGGCGGTCTCCATCGGCCTCGACGACGTCGCGGCGCTGCAGTACACCGGCGGGACGACCGGCGTCTCCAAGGGCGCCATGCTGACGCACCGCAACCTGTCGTGCAACGTCCAGCAGTGCATCACCTGGCTGCACTGCACCCACGGCTCCGAGGTGGTACTGTCGGCGCTGCCGCTGTTCCACGTGTTCGGGATGACGGTGTGCATGAACTTCCCGATCGGCGCGGCCGCGGCGATGGTGCTGCTGCCCAACCCGCGCGACATCCCGGCGCTGGTCAAGGCCGTGGTGAAGGACCGGGTGACGCTGTTCATGGGCGTGCCCGCGATGTTCCACGCGATCAACGGGTACCCGGGCATCGAGCACAAGGACATCCGGTCGGTGAAGTCCTGCTTCTCGGGCTCGGCGCCGCTGCCGATGGCCGTGCTCGAGCGGTTCGAAGCGCTGACCGGGAGCCACATCGTCGAGGGATTCGGCCTGACCGAGACGTCGCCGGTGACGCACGTCAACCCGATGGACGGGCTGCGGAAGGCCGGCAGCATCGGCATTCCCTTCCCCGACACCGACTCGAAGGTGGTGGACCTGGAGACCGGCACGCGGACCCTGCCGCCGGGCGAGCCGGGCGAGCTGCTGATCAAGGGTCCGCAGGTGATGGCCGGCTACTGGAACATGCCGGAGGAGACGGCGGAGGTGCTCCGGGACGGCTGGCTCCACACCGGCGACATCGCCCAGATCGACGAGGACGGCTACCACTGCATCGTCGGCCGGAAGAAGGACATGATCCTGGCGTCGGGCTACAACGTGTATCCGGACGAGGTGGACGGCGTGCTGATGAAGCACCCGGCGGTGCTCGAGGCGGCCACGATCGGCGTGAGCGATCCCAAGCGCGGCGAGAGCATCAAGTCGTTCATCGTCCTCAAGCCCGGCGAGCACGCCACCGCCGAGCAGATCGCGGCGTACTGCCGCAGCAACCTCGCCGCCTACAAGGTCCCGCGCCACATCGAGTTCCGGGACGCGCTGCCGAAGAGCGGCATCCTCAAGATCCTCCGGATGGCGCTCCGCGAGGAGGAGCGGACGAAGGCCGCGGCGGGCGCCACGGCGTAGGCGACGCGGGGCGCGGCGCCCCGGCGCGTCTCGCCCGCGCGCGCACGGCCACGGATCGCCGCGCAGTGCGGCCGCCGGCCCGCTTGCCGATAGCCGAACGACTCGCTTTCATTCCCCCGCAATGGTCCACGACGCGCTGGCGCGCCCGCTCGCGAGCCTCCGGGTCTCGCTCACCGATCGGTGCAACCTCCGCTGCCGCTACTGCATGCCGGAGGAGGAGTACGTGTGGCTGCCCCGCGCGTCGATCCTCACCTTCGAGGAGATCACGCGGCTCGCGGGGGTGTTCACGGCCCTGGGCGCGGCGAAGGTGCGGCTGACGGGCGGCGAGCCGCTGCTGAGGCACGACGTGCCGACCCTGGTCGCGCTGTTGCGGCGCAACGACGCCATCGCGGACCTGGCCCTCACGACCAACGGCATGGTGCTGGCGGCACAGGCCGCGGCGCTCCACCGCGCCGGCCTCCATCGCCTCACGGTGAGCCTGGACACGCTGCGGCCGGACCGGTTCGAGGCCTACACCCGGAGCAAGCGGCACGGCGACGTGCTGGAGGGGATCGCCGAGGCGCGGCGGGCCGGGTTCGGCCGCCTCAAGCTCAACACGGTGGTGGTGCGCGGCTACAACGACGACGAGCTGGCGGACCTGATCGAGTTCGGCCGCGCGGCGGGCGCGGAGGTGCGGTTCATCGAGTACATGGACGTCGGCGGGGCGACGCAGTGGTCGCCCGCGCAGGTCGTCTCGCGGGTCGCGATGCTGGAGACGCTGGCGCGGCGGTACGGGCGCATCGAGCCGGTCGCGCCGCCCGCCGGGAGCGCCGCCCCCGCCGAGCGGTTCGCGCTCCCCGACGGCACGACCTTCGGGATCATCGCCTCCACCACGGCGCCGTTCTGCCGCACCTGCGACCGCAGCCGGCTCACGGCCGACGGGACGTGGTTCCTGTGCCTGTACGCCGAGCGCGGCGTGAGCCTGCGGGACCCGCTGCGCCAGGGCGCCTCCGACGAGGAGCTTGCCGCGCTGATCGGGGGGACGTGGCGAGAACGGACGGATAGGGGGGCGGAGCGACGGCTCGAGGTTGTCGCGAGGGGCGCGCTGTACCCGGTGGATAAGCTTCGCGCCGATCCCCATCGGGAGATGCATACGAGGGGCGGGTGAGCGGTGAGACGTGAGAAGTGAGAGGTTCAAGTGAGAGGTGAGAGGCAACGACGTGAGAGGTGAGCCTCACCTCTCACCCTCACCTCTCACACTCACTCGCCACCCATCGCTTCGCCCACGATGCGAGCCTGCTCGGCCAGATGTGCCGCAGGATACCCCTCCGCCGAGCTCGCCCGCTCCGGCCGCCCCACGTAGCGCAGGCGCACGTCGCCGTCCGCACCGCGCGGCGCCAGGTCGCGCAGATGGTGTGCGACGTAGCGCCAGGGCCCCTTGTTCCGGGGCTCCTCCTGGAGCCACACTAGCTCCCGCAGGTTGGGATACGACGCGACCAGCGCGGCGAGGTCCGCCTTGGGCAGCGGGTAGAGCAGCTCGAGGCGCGCCACCGCCACCTTCGCGGCGGCCTTCCGCGCCCCGGAGCCGATCGCGTCGTAGTACACCTTCCCGGAGCACACCACCAGCCGCTCGATCCGCGCGCGGTCGCCGGCGACCTGGGGATCGTCGAGCACCTGCCGGAAGCAGCCGTCGGCGAGGTCCTCCACGGGCGAGAGGGCCAGCGGATGCCGCAGGTAGCTCTTGGGGGTCATCACCACCAGCGGGCGCTGGTCCTCGAGCCTCGCCTGCCGCCTGAGCAGGTGGAAGTACTGCGCCGGCGTGGTCGGGTTGGCGATCCGCATGTTCTGCTGGCCGGCCAGCTGGAGGAACCGCTCCAGCCGCGCGCTCGAGTGCTCCGGGCCCTGACCCTCGTAGCCGTGCGGCAGCAGCAGCACCAGGCGCGAGCGCTCCGACCACTTCACCCGGCCCGACACGATGAACTGGTCGATGATGACCTGGGCCCCGTTGGCGAAGTCCCCGAACTGCGCTTCCCACAGCACCAGGGCCTCGGACGCCTCTGCGCTGTAGCCGTACTCGAACCCCAGCGCCGCCAGCTCCGAGAGCGGGCTGTTGTGCAGCTCGAACGGCGCCTGCGCGCCCGGCAGGTGCTGGATCGGCGCGTACCGCGCCCCGGTGGCGACGTCGTGCAGCACCAGGTGCCGCTGGCTGAAGGTGCCGCGCTCCGTGTCCTGTCCCGTCAGCCGGATGGGCACGCCCTCCACCAGCAGCGAGGCGAACGCCAGGGACTCCGCGTGGGCCCACTCCAGCGCGCCGCCCTCCTCCATCGTCTTGCGGCGCCGCTCCAGCTGCCGCAGCAGCTTGGGATGCACAGCGAAGCCGTCGGGCCAGGTCGTCAGCTGCCGATCGAGCACGCCGAGCATCTCCTCGCCCACCGCCGTGCCGGGCTCGCACTCGCCGGTGGTCGCCGGCGCCAGCTCCGAGCCGGAGGACACCCGCGCGCTGGTGCCGATGGTCTCGAAGCCCGCGCCGGAGCGCCGCGACAGGCTGGCCTTCACCGCCTGCTGCACCTTGGACAGGCGCTCGTAGGCCGCCTGCGCCTCGGCCTCGGCCTGTTCGCTCGTGACCACGCCTTGCGCGGCCAGCTTCGCGGCCCACTGCGCGCGGACGGTCGGCAGCGCGGCGATCCGTTCGTACATCACCGGCTGGGTGTAGGCCGGCTCGTCGGCCTCGTTGTGCCCGTGCCGGCGGTAGCCCACCAGATCGATCAGCACGTCGCCCTGGAACTGCTCGCGGTACGCCATCGCCAGCCGCACCGCGGACAGGCAGGCCTCCGGATCGTCGGCGTTCACGTGGATGATCGGGTGGTCGAAGCCCTTGGCCAGGTCCGACGCGTACGGCGTCGAGCGCCCCTCGCCGGGGTCGGTGGTGAAGCCCAGCTGGTTGTTGGTGATGATGTGGATCGTGCCGCCGGTGGAGTAGCCCGGGAGCCGCGCCAGGTTCAGCGTCTCGGCCACGACGCCTTCGCCGGCGAAAGCGGCGTCGCCGTGGATGAGGACCGGCAGGGCCACCGAGGCGTCGTGGTGCGCCGTCGGGCCGCGGCGCTCGGTCTGGAGCGCGCGCGCCCGTCCCTCCACCACGGGGTTCACCGACTCCAGGTGGCTCGGGTTGGGCGACAGCTCCACGGCGATGGACTTCCCGGCCTGCGTGAGGTACGAGCCGGAGGCGCCGAGGTGGTACTTCACGTCGCCGGTGGCGCCGTCGGCCTCGCCGATCTGCCCGCCCTCGAACTCGGCGATGATGGACTCGTACGGCATCCCGACGATGTGCGCGAGGACGTTGAGCCGGCCCCGGTGCGCCATCCCCATGACCACGGCCCGGGTTCCGGCGGCCGCCGCGAGCTCGGCCACCAGGTCGAGCATCGGGACCAGCATGTCCACGCCCTCGATGGAGAAGCGCTTCTGACCGAGGTACGCGCGGCCCAGG
>DATJUT010000114.1 GCA_035502185.1 Gemmatimonadales bacterium | reverse complement strand
AAGGAGAAGGCCTACATCGCGGGCATGAAGGCCGACCTTCGGAACCTGGTCACGGCCCAGGAGGCGTACTTCGCCGACAACGTGACCTACGCGTCGGTGCTGTCGAACCTCAACTACAACGTCTCGGCCGGCAACACGGTGGCGATCTCCTCGGCCACCGGGACCGGCTGGGCAGCGACGTCGAAGAACAACGCCACCACCAAGACCTGCGGGATCTTCGTGGGGAGCGCGACGCCGCCGATCACGGGGCAGAATGAAGGCGCCCCGCAGTGCCAGTAGCCTGAGCAGCGATCGCGGGGGGCGGGCCGGACGGCTCGGTCCGCCCCCCCGATTTACCCGCTCGTGTAGGTATCCGGAGGCGGCGATCGTGAGAGGCGCCAGGGGTTTCACACTCATCGAGCTACTGATCGTGATCGTGATCATCGGCATCCTCGCCGCCATCGCGATCCCGAAGTACTCGAGCATCAAGCAGAAGGCCTACGTGACGAGCATGGTGTCCGACCTGAAGATCCTGGTCTCGGTCGAAGAGGCCTACTTCTCGGACTACGTCACGTACACCACCCAGACGAGCAACCTCAACTACATCGCGTCGCCCGGGAACACGATCACGGTCACCGCGGCGAACGGCTCGGGCTGGAGCGCCACGGCGTCGGCCACCACCACCAGCAAGACCTGCGGGATTTTCGTCGGCACGGCGACACCGCCGGCGGGTGTGAGCGTCGAAGGCTCCCCCACCTGCCAGTAGCGGCGATGCCCTGACGACGAACGGGCGGCGCGTGCGCCGCCCGTTCCGTTTTCGGCACCGCCGCCGCCCGATCAGCCCGCCGCGCCCTCCGTCTGGTTGGCCAGGTAGTTCTGCAGGCCCATCTGGCTGATCTGGTCCCGCTGCTCCTCGGCCCAATCCACGTGCCCTTCTTCCATCACCAGGATCTTGGTCAGCAGCTCGACGCTGCCCTGGTCGCCCACCTCCCGGGCGACCCGGATGCCTTCGTTGTACGCCTTCACCGCGCTCAGCTCGTCCACCTGGTCGTTGCCGATCATGTCCGGCACCGTCGCGCCGATCTTCATCGGGTTGAGCTTGGAGACCACCGGCGCGCCCTCCAGGAAGATGATCCGCTGGATGAGCCACTCGGCGTGGTGCATCTCGTCCATCGCCTGGCCCTCGATCGCCTTGTGCAGCTTCCCGTAGCCCCAGCTCTCGCACATCTCCGAGTGCACCATGTACTGGCTGATGGCGGTCAGCTCGTCGGCCAGGAGCTGGTTCAGGACCGTGAGCAGCTTCTCGTTGCCTTTCATGTCTCCCTCGCGTCGTTGATTCGGTACGTCGGGCGCGCCATCCGGCGCCAATCTACCGCGAGGCTTGCGCACACGCCGTGCCGTGCGCGACCTGCGCCCCGGGAATGACGACGACGCGCGTCGGGTTTGGCGCGATTAGCTTCGATCCATGCCCGCATCCGTGGCGCTCGCGACCTGCGCGGAGTACCCCGACCTCAGCGCCGACGACCGGCTGCTGCTGCCGGCGCTCGAGCGGCACGGGGCCACGGGGGTCGTGGTGCGATGGGACGACCCTGCGGCGCGGTGGCGCAACTTCGACGCCGTCGTGCTGCGGTCGTGCTGGGACTATCACCACCGCCTGCCGGAGTTCCTGCGCTGGTTCGAGGTGCTGGAGCGGGAGGGGGCCCGCGTCCTCAACCCGCTCCCGACCCTCCGCTGGAACGTCACCAAGTCCTACCTGCGCGAGCTGGCGGCCGCCGGCGTGGCGGTCGCGCCCACGGTGTGGGTGCAGATGGGCTCGACCGCGACGCTGCGGGAGCTGGCCGATGCGTTCGATGCCGAGGCGCTGGTCGTCAAGCCGAACGTGTCGTCCACCGCGTTCGAGACCTGGCGGTTCGATCGCGCTCGCGCGGCCGAGGGCGAGGAGCGGTTCGCCCGGCTGGTGCGCGAGCGCGACCTGATGGTCCAGCCGTTCCTGCCTGCGATCGAGACCGACGGCGAGCTGTCGCTCGTCTTCCTGGGCGGCGCCTTTTCGCACGCGGTGCGCAAGCGCCCGCGGCCCGGCGACTTCCGCGTCCAGGAGGAGCACGGCGGGACCGCCGAGCCGGCCGCCGTGAGCGCCCATCTGGTGCGGCAGGCGGCGCACGCGCTCGCCGTCGCGCCGGGCGATCCGCTCTACGCCCGCGTGGACGGCCTCGCGCCCGACGGCGAGCTCGTGGTGACCGAGCTGGAGCTGGTCGAGCCGATGCTGTACTTCGGCCTGGACGCGGCGGCGGTGGACCGGCTGGCCGCCGAGCTGATTCGGCGGCTCGGCGGGGGCTGAGCGGAGGTCGGTCCGCTCAGCGCGCGGCCCGCCGCCCCCCGACCCTGCGGACCCGGCCCTTCAGGGCAGCGGCGGGGCCACGACGAACCGATACGTCCCGGCCCCGACGGCGTAGACCGCGCTGCCGTCCGGCGCGGCCTCGAGCCGCGCGCCGGGCGCCGCCGCGACGGACGCCGGCGCGGCCCGGAGAACGACCCGGGCGGAGGCGTTGGGCGGAACCAGGATGGTCACCTCGACCGCCCCGTCGCGCCGCCGCCGCCACGCGCTCGCGACCGTCCCGCGCACCGAATGGTAGCTGGCCTGCACCGAGTCCAGCCCCGGGGCCCACCGCGGTCGGATCGCGACGGAACTCCAGCCGATCGAGCCGGAGTCCTGGTCGATGCCCGCCAGGTACCGGTAGAGCCACTCGCCCACTGCTCCGAACGCATAGTGGCTGTACGAGTTCATGCCCGGATCGCCGTGGTCGCCGTTCCACCGCTCCCATATCGTGGTCGCGCCGTGCTCCACCTCGTAGAGCCACGACGGGAAGGAGGTCTGCCGCAGCAGCCGGAATGCCACGCTGTCCCGGCCGGCGTCCGACAGCACCGGCAGCACGTAGGCACTCCCCAGGAAGCCTGTGGTCAGATGCCAGCCGTGCGCCGCGATGTCGTCCACCAGGTGGACGGCGGCCGCCGCGCGCAGGGAATCGGGCACCAGGCCGAAGTGGAGGGCCAGCACGTAGCCCGTCTGCGTGTACGTGGTGCGCACGCTGTCCGGGTTCACGAACGGCGCGCCGGCGCGGCCGTCCGGCTGCACGTAGGCGGAGTCGAAGGCGGCGCGGATGCGCGCAGCGAGCCGCCCGTAGGCCGCGGCCGCCGAGTCCTTCCCCAGCGCGCCGGCCATCTGCGCCATCAGCTGCGCGTCGTGCGCCCAGAACGCCGTGGCAATGAGGTCGGTGTTCGTCTCACCCCACGACCTCGTGCTCCCGGCCGGCAGCCAGTCGCCGAACTGCACCTGCTTGCCCTTGCGCCACAGGAAATCGGGATTGGAGTCGCCGATGAAGGCGAGATACCGCTGCATCGCATCCCAGTTCTCGGCGACCACCCGGACGTCCCCGTAGTGGCGCCACAGCGTCCAGGGGATGATCACGCCGGCGTCGGCCCAGCCCGGGGCGCCGCAGCTGAGCACGCCGAGGAAGCTCGGAGCGAAGTTCGGGAAGCAGCCGGCGGCCGTCTGGCCGTCGCGCACGTCGGCGAGCCATTTCTCGCCGAATGCCGCCATGTCCATGTTGTAGCTCGCGGTGCGCCAGAATACCTGCGCGTCGCCCATCCACCCCATGCGCTCGTCCCGCTGCGGGCAGTCGGTCGGCACACTGTAGAGGTTCGCGCGCTGGGTCCAGACGATGTTCTCCCACAGGCGGTTCAGCGAGGGATCCGAGGTCCGGAGCCGGCCGGTCTCGGGCAGCGCGGTGCCCGCCACGATCCCCGTGACGGCCCCCGGCCCGGGCACGCCGGGGAACCCGGTCACCTCCACGTACCGGAACCCGTGGTAGGTGAAGTGCGGCTCGAAGCGCTCCGTGCTCCCACCGCGCACGACGTACGTGTCGGTCGCCTTGGCACTGCGCAGGTTGATCTGCGAGACGTTCCTGCCGTCCGGATCGAGGATCTCGGCGAACCGCATCCGCACCTGCGCGCCCCGCGGCCCGCGCACCACCAGTCGCGCCCAGCCGGCGACGTTCTGGCCGAGGTCGAAGACCCAGGTCCCCGGGGCGGGAGACCACCGGCGCCGCGGGCGGATCTCCGCCAGCCGCGCGACGGGCGGCAGGTTCTGGGACTGGAGCGTCGCCCGCGGCGCGGCCACGGCGACGACCGCATGCCAGCGGCGATCGTCGAAGCCGGGACGATCCCAGCCCGGCTGCTCGAGCCGGGCGTCGTACGCTTCGCCGTCGTAGATCTCGGAAACCAGGACCGGACTCGGCGCGGCTCGCCACGCCGTGTCCGACGGGATCACTTCTTCCCGGCCGTCCGCGTAGGTCAGGACCAGCTCGAGCCGCAGCCGCACCGGGGCGGGCCCGTACGCGTACCGTGCCGATGAAAACCCCATCCGGCTGGCGAACCAGCCGGCACCGAGCAGCGCCCCGACCACGTTCCGGCCGCGCCGCACCAGCGGCGTGACGTCGTACGCCTGGTACGTCAGGCGATACCGGTAGTCCGTCCAGTCGGGCTGCAGCACGCCGCGGCCCACGCTCCTGCCGTTGACCGCGAGACGATAGCTGCCCAGTGCCGTGGCGTAGATCCGCGCGCGCACCGGCGCACCGTGCACGGCGAACGCGCGGCGCAGGAGGGGCACCGTGCCGGAGTCGGCGGCAGGCCCGTCGGCGCCGATCCTCGCCACGGTGTCGAGCGGCGCGCTCGACGCGGCGATCCAGGTGGCGCGCCACCCCTCGGCCATCTTGCCCGTCTCCCACCACGAGAACGGCGCGCACGGGACGGCGCGGCCCTCGCGGTCGCGCAGGCAGACGGTCCAGTAGTACCGGTGCCGCCACGCAAGCGGGGGACCGGCGTAGGTGACGTCCACCGACGAGTCGGCGACGACGATCCCGCCGTCCCAGACGTCGGCCTTCCCCGGTGCGAGCAGCTCCGGCGCGGTGGCCACGAGCAACCGGTAGGCGGTCTGCCGAGCGCCCCGGCGGGGGTCCGCCATCTGCCAGGAGAAGCGAGGCCGGGCGGCGTCGATTCCGAGCGGCGTCTGGAGGTGCTCGACTCTCAACGCCACCGCGCGAGCGGCGCTCACCCGCGCGACGAGGGGTTCCTTCGCGCCGCCCGCACGAGCGCGCGCCGCGCCCGAGGCCACCGCGCGAGCGGGCGAGGGAGCAGACTGGCGTGGGCGACCGTCACCGAGCAACGCGACGACCAGCGGCAGGAGAATGAACATGCGACCTCGGCGTGGGGTGGCCTGTTCAAGCTACCCCGCGCCGGTCCCGCGCACGATCTGGTCGATCCGCCTCGGCCGGTGCCGGGCCACGGGTCGCTTCCGCTCGTCGGCTGGGCCCGTCCGGCAGGCCCCTTGGAACTCCGACACGATTGATCGTATAATACTGATGGAGCCTGGACCCACGTCTGGAGACCCGATGCGTCGTTCGCCGAGCTGCTTCGAGGCCTGCCTGTGTACCTGCCGCCGCCCACGCGTGGGCCGGGGAGCCATTGGCATGAGCACCTGAGCGGCGCTCAGCATGACCGGTTTCAGCCACACTGCTCTCGACCCGCGCGGAAGAAACGATGCGGGTCGTTTTGTTTTCCGCGGCGCCGCGCCGGGCCGCGGGGCAACCGAGAGGGGGAGGACACATGGGAGTCGCCACCATCGTCGCGGAGCGGAAGGCCGCGCGCGGCGGGCGGAACGGCAAGCGGCTCACGACCGATCCGCGCCGGCGTCGCTACGGCGACGTGCGCGAGCTGATCGCCAGCCCGCGCAACCCGACGCCGCTGGTGCACCTCAACCGCGTGGCCGCCGGTCTGGACGCGTACCTCAAGCTCGAGTGGATGAACCCGTTCGGCTCGATCAAGGACCGGACGGCGCGCTACCTGCTCGAGGGGATGCGGGAGCGCGGCGCGCTCGAGGGGCGGGAGCTGGTGGAGGCCACCTCGGGCAACACGGGGATCGCCCTCGCCGCCCTGGCGGCTCTCGAGGGCATCCCGCTCACGGTCACGATCCCCTCGGGGGTGCCGCAGGAGAAGCTGGTGCTGCTCAGGATGCTGGGCGCCACGGTCATGGCGACGCCGGACGATCTGTGCCCGGTGGACAATCCGCGCGACGGGGCGATCGCGCTGGCCCGCGCGATCGCCGACAGCCCCGCCCACCGCGGTCGCTACGCGATGCCGAACCAGTACGCCAATCCCGACAACGTCCGCGCGCACTACGAGACCACCGGTCCCGAGATCTGGGAGCAGACCGAGGGCAAGGTGCGGACGTTCGTCGCGGGCTACGGAACCTGCGGCACCATCACGGGCGTCGGGCGGTTCCTCAAGGAGCGGGACCGCGGCATCCGCGTCGTCGCGGTGGAGCCGCAGCGCGGCCATCGGCTGCCGGGCCTCAAGAACCTGGAGGAGGCGAAGGCGCCGGAGATCCTCGATCGCTCGGTGATCGACGACGTCGTCCGGGTGGACGACGGGCCGGCGTATGCGATGACGCTGCGCCTGTTCCGCGAGGAGGGCCTGATCGTGGGGCCCTCGACCGGCGCGATCACGCACGCCATCGCGGGCCTCGACCCCGCGACCGCCGGCCTGGTCGTGGGGATCTCGCCCGACTCCGGGCACAAGTACGCCTCGTTCTACGCCTCGCTGGTCGAGCCGGAAGGAGCCGCGTCGTGATCGACTTCACGTGGGACGCCGAGCTGGACTGCACGGGCCTGCTGTGCCCGCTGCCCGTGTACCGGACGGCCCAGGCCATCGCGCGCCTCGAGGCAGGCCAGGTGCTGCGCGTCGAATGCACCGACCCGGGCTCGCTGGCCGATTTCCCCGCGTTCGCCCGGCAGCGGGGCCACGCCCTGCTGGCGGCGCAGGACCAGGGCGGGCGCCAGGTGTTCTACATCCGCAAGGAGGCCGCATGACGGCAACGATGCAGGCGCCGGCCCCGGCCGGCCGCGACGAGCCCCGCGCCCGCCTCCGCCGCCTCGCGCTGGTGGCATCGAAGGGCACCCTCGACGGCGCGTACCCGCCGCTGATCCTCGCCGCCACTGCGGCGAGCCTCGGCTGGGAGGTGGGCATCTTCTTCACCTTCTACGGGCTCGACATCGTCCACCGGAAGCGCCACCGCACGCTCAAGGTCGCGCCGCTCGGGAACCCCGCGATGCCGGTCCCGGTGCCGAGCCTGCTCGGCGCGCTGCCCGGGATGACCGCGGCGGCGACCGCGATGATGAAGGGCTGGATGCGGCGGGCCCGGCTCCCGGACGTGGCGCAGTTCCTCGCCATGGCGCGCGAGAGCGGGACGAAGCTGTTCGCCTGCTCGACGACGATGGGCGTGATGGGGGTGAAGGCGTCGGACCTGCTGCCCGGCGTGGACATCGCCGGCGCCACCGCGTTCCTCGACTTCGCCGCCGACGCCGACGTGTCCCTGTTCGTGTAGGAGGCGCCGCCGCCCGCCTACACGGCGCGGGTCTTCCAGCGCCCGCGGCGGAACAGCAGCGAGCTGGACAGGGCCAGGGTCGAGAACGCGACGGCGATGGCCACGAAGACGCCGTGGGGCCCGAACGCCGGCAGGCGCGACAGGGCCCACGCGAGCGGCACTTCCAGCAGCCAGAAGCAGACCAGGTTCAGCACGGTCGGCGTCCAGGTGTCGCCGGCGCCGTTGAAGGCGTTGGACACGACCATCCCGTACGCGTAGAAGACGAATCCCGCGCTCACGATCCGCAGGCACCCGACGCCCCAGGGGGCGATCGCCGCGTCGCGGGTGAAGATCGCGATGATCGGCCCCGCGAGCACCACGAACAGCACGCCGAGCGCCCCCAGCACCCACATGTTGTACCAGGCCGCCATCCACACCGCCCGCTCGGCGCGTTCCGGCTTCTTCGCGCCGAGGTTCTGGCCGACCATCGTCGCCGCCGCGTTGCTGAGGCCCCACGAGGGCAGCAGCGCGAACACGATCACCCGGATGCCGATCGTGTACCCGGCGAGCACGGTGCTGCCGAACAGCGCCAGGACGCGGATCAGCGCCAGCCAGCTCGCCGTCCCGATGAGGATCTGGAGGATGCCGGAGCCGGAGAGCCGGACCAGGGAGGCGAGCTGGCGGACGTCGGGAAAGAAGTCGCCGGCGCGGATGGCGATCCGCCCCCGCCGCCGCGCGAGCTGCCGCACCTGGTACAGCACGCCGATGCTGCGGCCGATGGTGGTTCCCACGGCGGCGCCGGTGACGCCGAGGCGCGGGAACGGGCCGACGCCGAAGATGAACAGCGGGCCGAGCACCATGTTGCAGCCGCTGGCGAGCCACAGGGACCGCATCGCGATGGACGCGTCGCCGGCGCCGCGGAACACCGCGTTGATGAGGAACAGCAGCAGCACCGCCGCATTCCCGCCCAGCAGCACCCGCGTGTAGCCGGATCCCACGCTGCGCACGCCGGCCGACGCGCCCAGCACCTTGAGCAGGTCGGGTGCCAGCGTCAGTCCGATCAGGGAGATGGGGAGCGACACCAGCACGCCGAGCAGGATGGCCTGGCCGCCCGCGTGCGAGGCGCGCGACGGGTCGTGCTCGCCGACGCGCCGCGCGACCACGGCGGCCGCGCCGATCCCGAGGCCGATGGCGACCGCGTAGATCAGCGACATCATCGACTCGGTGAGCCCCACCGTGGCGATGGCGTCGGCCCCGAGGTGGGCGACGAAGAAGATGTCCACCACCGCGAACAGCGACTCGAGCAGGGTCTCGAGCACCATCGGCACGGCGAGCAGCACCAGGGCGCGCGCGATCGGGCCCTCGGTGTAGTCCTGGCGGGTGCCGCGCAGCGCCAGGCGCACGAGGTCGAGCGGCCGCTCCGTGGCGGGCCGCTCGCCGGGGGCCTCCTCCGCGGGAGGCGCCTCGGGCACGGCGGATCGGCTCAACTGGAGTGGTCGTGCACGATGAACCAGCGGCCGCCCGCGCGGCGCATCACCAGCGACGTGGGGCCGCGGGCGACGACCGAGTCGCCGCGCTGCAGCACGTAGTAGGCGATCGCGTTGAACGCGCCCGGACCGAGCGGGTCCACCGTGAGATCCTGGAAGTACAGGGAGTCGCGGGGCGCACCCGGGGCGAAGCGCGGCGCGTAGTGCGCGCGGATCTCGGCGCGGCCGTGCAGCAGCCGGTCCTGCGTCACGAACGTGGCGTCGGGCGCGTAGTCGGAGACGAACGCGTCGAGGTCGCCGTGCGTCCACGCGGCGGCGCCGTGGGCGAGCAGCGCGAGCACCGCCTGCCGCGCGGACTCGAGGGTCGGCGCCGGCTGCGCCCCGGGCCGGACGCACCCCGCCCCCGCCACGAGTGCCACCGTCGCCATCACGCGAGCGAACCGGCTGCCGGTCATCGGGTCGTCCTTTCGGAGGAAATCACGGAGTCCGCCGGCGGCGCGGCGGCGCTTCGTGCGCCGCGCGCCCGGCCTCAAGTCTAGCGATGCCAGGCGCCTTGCGGCATCTTGCGTGCCCATAATGACCGAGGTGGAGGACCGTCTCGCCGCGGCGCTGGCCGGCCGCTACCGCTTCGAGCGCGAGCTCGGCAGCGGCGGCATGGCGACGGTGTTCCTCGCCGAGGACCTCAAGCACCACCGCTACATCGCCCTCAAGACCCTGCGCAGCGACGTTGCCGAGTCGATGGAAGCGGACCAGTTCCTGCTCGAGATCGAGATCGCCGCCGCGCTGACCCATCCGCACATCCTGCCGCTGTACGACTCGGGCGAGGCGGACGGCCTGGTGTACTACGTTATGCCGTACGTCGAGGGGCCCTCGCTGCGGCAGCGGCTCCAGGCCGAGCCGCGGCTGCCCTTAGCCGAGGCGCTGCGGATCGCGCGGCAGGTGGTGGGGGCGCTCGACTACGCGCACCGCCGCGGGCTGGTGCACCGGGACATCAAGCCCGAGAACATCATGCTCTACGAGGACGCCGCCCTCGTGACCGACTTCGGGATCGCGCTCGCGCTGCGCTCGGCCCGCGCCGGCACGCCCAGCGCGGACGGCACCGTGGTCGGGACGCCCCTGTACATGAGTCCCGAGCAGGCGATGGGCGACCCGGTGGACCTGCGGAGCGACCTGTATTCCGCCGGCTGCGTGCTGTACGAGATGCTCGCCGGAGCGCCGCCGTTCGGCGGCGAGACGACGATGGAGATCACCGCGCAGAAGCTGGTGGATCCGGTGCCGCCGCTGCGGGCCGGCCGGCCCGAGGTGCCGGCGGAGATCGAGGCGGCGCTGGCGCGCGCGCTCGCCTCCCGGGCCGACGAGCGGTTCGCGACCGCGGCCGAGATGGCGGCGGCGCTCGAGCCGCCGGCGCGGGTCTCGACGGGCCGGCGGCGCCGCACCGGTGGTGGCGCGCCCGCCGCGGCGCCGTCGCCTTCCATCGCCGTCCTGCCGTTCGCCAACCCGGGCGCGGATCCGGACGCCGAGATCTTCAGCGACGGCATCGCCGAGGAGCTGACCAACGCCCTCTCGAGGCTCGACGGCCTGCGGGTCGTGGCGCGCGCGTCCGCCTTCGCGTTCAAGGGACGGCAGGAGGACGCGCGCGGGATCGGGCAGCAGCTCGGCGTCGGCGCCGTGCTCGAGGGGAGCGTGCGGCGCTCGGGCAACCGGGTGCGGGTGACGGCCGAGCTGGTGAACGTCGCCGACGGCTACCGGCTGTGGGCGGACCGGTACGACCGCACGGTGGACGACGTGTTCGCCATTCAGGACGAGATCGCCAGCGCGATCGCCGACGTGCTCGAGGCCAAGCTGCTCGGCGCTCCCAAGGCCTACGCCCAGGAGCCGGCGCGCAAGGGCGACCCGAAGGCGTTCGAGCACTACCTCCGCGGCCGGCACCTGTGGAACCAGCGCACGACCGCCGCCCTGGAGCAGAGCGTGGCGGAGTTCGACCGCGCGCTGGCGATCGATCCCGCCCACGCGCCCGCGCAGGCCGCGATCGCCGATTCGTACGTCATCCTCGGCGTGTACAGCCACCGGCCGCCCGACGAGGTGATGCCCAAGGCCCGGGCGGCGGCCGAGCAGGCGCTGGCCATCGATTCGTCGCTCGCCGAGGCGCATACGTCCCTGGCGTGCGTGCGGGCGCTGTACGAGTGGGACTGGGCGGCCGCCGACGCCCTGTTCCGCCGCGCCATCGCCTACAACCCGCAGTACGCCACCGCCCACCAGTGGTACGCGATGAACTGCCTGGTGCCGACCGGCCGGTTCCAGGAGGCGCAGACGGAGCTGGACCGCGCCCTCGCGCTCGACCCGCTGTCGCTCGCCGTGCACATCAGCGTGGGCCTGCGCCACTTCTACGCGCGTGACCTCGCCGCCGCCGCGGCGGAGCTGGAGAAGACGCTCCGGCTCAACGCGGAGTTCGGCGCGGCCTACTACTTCCTCGGCCACGCGTACATCGCGATGGGCCGCTTCGACGAAGCGGTCGCGCCGCTGGAGCGCGCGGTGCGGCTCCAGGGGGGAAGCGCGGAGACGATGGCCGCCCAGGCGACCGCGCACGCGTTCGCCTACCAGCGGCCGCAGGCGGAGGCGCTGCTGGCCGATCTCGAGCGGCGCGCGCACGAGACGTACGTGTCGCCGGCACTCCTGGCGCAGGTCCAGCTCGCGCTCGGCGACCAGGCCGCCGCGCTCGACCGCCTCGAGGAGGCCGCCGCGCGCCGCGCCGCCGACGTGGTGTGGCTGAAGGTCCACCCGATCTACGACGCGGTGCGCGGCCACCCGCGCTTCCGCGCACTGCTGGGGACGACGAAGCTGGGGTGAGGCGGGGTCTGGGCCTGGCCTCACCGCCTCGCCAGCAGCCAGACGAGCACCGCGAGGCCCACCGCCACCACCAGGAGCACCCGCACCACGTTCCCCCGCGCGTCCCCGGCGTCGATCGCCGGCGGCGGGGCCGGCATCGCGCCGCCGGCGGCCGCGGCGGCCGATCCGGGATCCGCGGCGCGGCCCGCCATCGCCCGCTCGTACAGCGCGCGCGCGTCGGGGGGCATCGCGTCCACCGAGTCGTAGTCCTTGCCGTTGATCCGGATGCGGCGGCGCACCGTGCTGTTGATCCTGACGCCGGCCCCGGCGCCGAGCGCGGACTCGAGCCTGGCGCGGTCGTCGTCCCCGAGCGCACCGAGGACGGCCTGGTACTTGGCGCGCACCTCGGGCGGCATCGCCTCGAGGCTGTCGTAGGTCTGGCCGTTGAACACGATCCTGGTGCTCATGGCTTCCCGCCCCCTTCCTACAGCCGGCCGGGCGCGACCGGCGTCCGCGGCGGCGGCGCGGGAGCCTCGGGCTCCGGCGTGAAGTCCTCGCCGGGGTTCACGAACCGGTCGGTCTCGAGCGCGTACTGCTTGTCGTGGAGCTGGCGGTAGCGGCCGCCGGCCGCGAGCAGCGCCGGGTGCGTCCCGCGCTCCACGATCTCGCCCGCCTCGATGACCAGGATCTGGTCCGCGCTGCGGATGGTCGAGAGCCGGTGGGCGATGACGAACGTGGTGCGCCCGTGCCGCAGCCGGCGCAGCCCGTCCTGGATCAGCGCCTCGCTCTCGCTGTCCAGGCTGGAGGTGGCCTCGTCGAGGATCAGGATCCGGGGATCGGCGAGGATGGCGCGCGCGATGGCCACGCGCTGGCGCTGGCCGCCCGAGAGCTTGACCCCCCGCTCTCCCACCACGGTGTCGTAGCCGTCCTTGAACTTGTCCACGAACTCGTCGCAGTGGGCGATCCGCGCCACCCGCAGGATCTCGTCGCGGGTGGCGTGCGGCTTCGAGAAGCCGACGTTCTCGGCGATCGTGCCGTCGAACAGGAAGTTGTCCTGGAGCACCACGCCCAGGTGGGCCCGGTAGTCGCGGAGGCGCAGCGTCGCGAGGTCGCGCCCGTCCACCAGCACGCGGCCCGCCGCCGGCCGCGCGAACGCCATCACCAGGCCGATCAGGGTGCTCTTCCCCGAGCCGCTCGAGCCCACCAGCGCAGTGGTGGAGCCGGCCGGCGCGCGGAACGACACGCCCCGCAGGACCGGCACGCCCGGGTCGTAGGCGAACGCGACGTCCTCGAAGGCGATCTCGCCCTTCAGGTCGTCGCCGAGCGGGAGCCGCTCCAGGTCGCCCGCGTCCTCCGTCACCGCCCGGCGTAGATCGCGGATCCGGTCCAGGCCGGCGAACGCCTCGCTCACCTGGGTGCCGATGGAGGCGATCTGCACCAGCGGCGCCGCCACGAGGCCGATGAAGAACACGTACATCACGAAGCCGCCCAGCGACATCCGCCCGTCCAGGATGGCCCGCCCGCCCACCAGGATCATCAGCACGCCGATGCCGCCGGTGATGACGATGGTCGCCGCGCCGAGCGCGGAGGTGCCCGTGATCGTCTTCGCGATGTTGCGGAACAGGCGGTGCACGCCGCGGGTGAACACCAGCTGCTCCCCGCGCTCGGCCACGTACGACTTGACCACCCGGATCCCGCCCAGCGACTCGCCGAGCCGGCCGGTCACCTCGGCGTTGATCTGGCCGCGCTCGCGGAAGATGGGCCGCAGCCGGCTGAAGGCCAGCGCCATCATCCCGCCGAACACGGCCAGGATGAGGATGGTGATCGCCGTGAGGCGCCAGTTGAGGTAGAACAGCACGCCCAGCGCCAGCGCGGCCGTCACGGTGCCGCCCACCAGCTGCACCAGGCCGGTGCCGACCAGGTTCCGGATGCCCTCCGCGTCGGTCATGATGCGGGAGATCAGGACGCCGCTCTTGGTCGAGTCGAAGAAGCGCACCGGCAGGCGCATCACGTGCGCCTCCACGTCGCGCCGCATCTCGGTGATGGCGCGCTGGGCGGTGACGCCGAGGAGCTGCGAGAGGGTGAACGAGGTCGCCGCCTGGAGCAGCGCGGCGCCGGCGACGGCGAGCGCCAGCGGCACGAGGAGCCGCGGCTGGTGCTTCCCGATCACGTCGTCGATGAGGAACTTCGAGGTGGTCGGCAGCACCAGGCCGGCCAGGCGGTTCACCAGCATCACGGCCAGCCCCACCGCGAGATAGCGGCGGTGGCGCCACACGATGCGGCGCGCTTCCTGCCACGCCGACTGCCAGTCGACCCGCTTTCTGTCGGTCCCCGCCACCGGCCCGTCCCGAGCGCGAAGCGGCGAAGTCTAACCGCTTCGCGCCCCGGGATGGAACCGGCGCGACCGCGTCACTCCTCCGGGCCGGGGAACGGCCGCGGCTCCGGCATCGGCATCGGCTCGGGCCGCGGGTCCACGTGGCCACCGCCCAGGGCGCGCGCCGCGCGGGCGCGCACCTCGGGATCGCCGTCCTTCAGCGCGTCCACGATCGCCGTCCGCGCCGCGTCGCTGTCGAGCTGGCCCAGCGCCCACAGCGCGGTGCGCCGCACCCGCGACTCCGGGTCCGCGAGCGCGCTCTGGAGGGCCGGGACCGCGGCGTCGTCGCCGATCTGGCCCAGCGCCCACGCCGCCTTCTCGCGCACCCCGGGCGTGTCGTGGCCCAGCGCCCGCAGCAGCGCGTCCGGCGCCCGGTGAGGGCTGATCTGCCCGAGCGCCCACGCGGCGACGGTGCGCACCTTCTCCGAGCTGTCGCCCAGCGCCGCCGCCAGGTCCGGCACGCTGCCCGCGTCCTCGATCTGGCCCAGCGCCCAGGCGGCGGTGCGCCGCACCTCCTCGTCCCGGTCGCCCTTGAGCGCCGTGCCCAGCGGCCCGGTCGAGGACTTGTCCTCGATCTGGCCCAGCGCCCACGCCGCCTTGCGGCGGACCTCCGGCCGGTCGTCGCGGCCCAGCCGCTCGGCCAGGGCCGGCACGGCCGACGCGTCCCCGATCTGCCCGAGCGCCCATACGGCCGTTTGCCGCACGTCGTCGTCCCGGTCCGTCAGCGCACGCGCCAACGCCGCCACCGACCCCTTGTCCTCGATCTGTCCCAGCGCCCAGGCCGCCGTCCGGCGCACCCGCGCACTCTGGTCGCCGAGGGCCCCGGCCAGTGCCGGCGCGGCCCGCTTCGACTCCATCCGCCCCAGCGCTTCGGCCGCGGATACGCGCACCTCCTCGTCGGCGTCGCTCCGGAGCAGCCTGACCAAGGCATCGACCGCGGCCGTGTCCTCGAGCTCCCCGAGGGCCCGGGCCGCCGCCGCCCTGACTCCGGCGTCCGCGTCCCGCAACACGCCGCGCAGCGGCGCCGCCGCGCGCAGCGAGTCGGTGCGCCCCAGCGCCCACGCCGCCGCGAGCCGGACCTCGCCGGCCTCGTCGGTCAGCCGGCCGATCAGGGCGGTCACCGCCGCCCCCGATTCGGCCAGGCCCAGCGCCACCGACGCCGCGACCCGCGTGCCGGCGGCCGCCGAGCCCAGCAGCGGCACCACGGCGGCGTCGATCTGCGCCGCCGTCGCGCGGGCGATGAGCCGCGCCGCGATCCCGCGCACGCATCCGTCCGGGTCCTCGATGCCACGAGCCAGCAGACGAACCGCGTAGTCGGCGGGCCGCCGCGCAAACGCCCACCGCGTGATCCCGTTCGAGTCCGGCGGGTCGCCGGGCGTCCGCCAGCTGTCCGCTCCGCCCCAGCGATTCTCGAGTGCCTGCTCCGCCAGCCGGCACAGCACCACCGGTGCACCTCGGGCCGACGCTAGCACCCCCGCGGCCAGCGCCGAATCGTCCGCCGCCGCGGGCGCCAGACCGACACGCACCGCCGTCCTGCCGTGCAACCCGGCGCCCAGCGCGAGCGCGCCGACCACCGCACCGATCATCGATCCGTTCACGAGCGTCCTCCACGTCATGGGGAACCCCGTCGCTATGCTGACATTTCAGCACTATGCTGAATATTCAGCATTGCTGGGTGGATGTCAAGCGGGGGCTGGGGCCGGCGCGGGTTCCGGATACGGAGCCGCCCGGGGAGCGGGGCTCACCCGGGCGGGAGGCAGGCGGCCGGCGCCGTTCGGCGTCGCGCTAGCGGTTGAGCGGCATGGGCCACGGCCAGGGCCAGGGGTTGCCGCTGCTGCCGCCCAGGGCGCGCGCCGCCTGGGCACGCACCTCGGGATCGGAGTTCTTGAGCGCGTCGAGGAGCGCCGCGCGCGCTTCGGGCGCATCCATCTTGCCGAGCGCCCACATGGCGGCGCGTCGTACCTCGGACGCCGTATCGTTGAGGAGCGGGACGAGGCCCGGCGCGGCGCGGCCGTCCTCGATCTGACCCACGGCCCACGCGGCGCGCAGGCGGACGGCCGCCGACGGGTCGCGCAGGGCGGCCACCAGCGCCGGTGGCGCGGGCGACGCGCCGATGGTCCCGAGCGCCCAGGCGGCGCGGCCCCGCACCTCGGCGCTCGCGTCGCCGAGCACGGCCGCCAGGCCGGGCACGGCCGCGGAATCGTCCACCTGGCCCAGCGCCCACACCGCCATCGCCCGCACGTCCTCCGACGCGTCGCCGCGCGCGGCGGCCACCAGGGATGCGGTGGCGTCACCGCTCTCGATCTGGCCCAGGGCCCATGCCGCCATCTCCCGTACCACCCCCGCCGCGTCGCGGCGCAGGTGCGCCGCGAGCGCGGTGACGGCCGCATGCGCTTCCTGCCGGCCGAGGGCGTAGGCGGCATCCACCCGCACGGCCGCGACCGAGTCCTCGAGCGCGCCGAGCAGCGCCGCGAGCGTCCGCGGATCGAGGCTGTCGTCCGCCGCGCCGCCGGTGAGCGACGTCGCGGCCCGCACCGCCGCGACCGGCAGGGACGCGGGCGCTCCGGTCGTCGCGGACACCGACGTCGCGATGCCGACCTGCGTCGCGACCGTCGTCCGCTGCGCGACCGTCGTGTCGGTGCGCGTCTCGGCATGCGCCGTCGGCGCCGGGGCCGCGGGCACCGACCTCGGCGCGCCCTGCGCCAGCGGCGTCGGCTCGGGGGCGCCGGCCGGCGGCCCCTGGGCAAGCCCCATCGCCGCGACCGGCAGCACGACGGCGAGCGCGACCGCGGCCAGCAGCGCAGCGAGCCGGCGCGACGGCGGCGCACGACGCGCGCCGCGCTCCAGGATCGCGAGCATCCGGCCCTCGAACTCGCGACGCTCCGCCATCGGGAGGGCGACGGCCGGCGAGCGCATCGAACCGGCCAGACACGCGATCTGGAGCAGGTGATCAGCGTACTCGGAGGGCCGGGTGCCCACTTCCAGCACCAGGTCGTCGCACGCGCGCTCGCTCTCCAGGCGCAGCCGGCGGGCGGCCACCCAGAACAGCGGATGGAACCAGTACAGCGCGCAGCCCAGACGGCTCAGGATCGTGAGGGCGAGGTCGGAGCGGCGCACGTGCGCCAGCTCGTGGCACAGCACGGCCCGGCGCCGCTGCTCCGTCCACGCGCTCGCCGCTGCCGGCAGCACGATCGCCGGATCGAGCACGCCGCACACGATGGGCATCAGCACGGCGTCGCTCGCCAGCAGCCGCGGCTCCCGCGGCAGCCCCAGCCGGTCCGCCGCCTCGATGAGCGGCTGCCGCCAGTCGGCCGACGCGAGCACCACCGCGTGGCGCCGGACCCGGCGCACGAGCACGGTCCCGCGCACCAGGCGCAGCAGCACCACCAGCGCGCCGGCGGCCCAGATTGCCGCGATCCACCAGGCGGGAGACAGCCGCTGCAGGGACCACGACCGCACGGACGGGCGGCTCGGGCCGCCCGCGTCCGCCGCGGAACGGGGGCTCGGCGCGAGGCCGGGCGCGGGCGCCAGCGGCACCGCCGCCCGGGCGAACGACGGCGAGCGCAGCCCCGAACCCGCCGCCGCCGGCGCCGCCGCCGCGGGCACCAGCCCCGCCGGGACGCGCAGGACCGCGAGCCGCCACGGCAGCACCAGCGAGACGACCGGGACGGCGAGCACCGCCACGATGCCGCCGCCCCACACCAGGTGCCGCAGGCCCGCGGAGGCCCGGCGCACCGCGGCCGCGGCGAGGAAGACCGCCACCAGCAGCAACGTGCCCTTGGCCAGGCTCCCCAGCGCCCACGCCACGCCCTGGTTCGCGAGGAGCTGGAGGAGTCCCGTGGCGCTCATCGGCCCTCCTCGCGGGCCCGGCGGATCTCCCGGGCGAGCCGCTGGATCTGCTTCTCCGACAACTCGAGATCCGAGCGGCGCAGCAGCGTCACCAGCGCGTGATCGGCCGAGCCGTCGAAGAAGGTGTCCACCACGTGGTTGAGGGCGGCGCGCTGCGCCGTCTCCCGTCCCACGGCCGGCACGTACACGTAGCGGGGACCGTCCTCCCGGTGGCTCACGTGCCCCTTCTCCTCGAGGATGCGCAGCGTCGAGCGCACGGCCGAGTAGGTCGGCGGATCGGCGAGCTGCTCCATCACCTCCGCGACGGTGCCCTCCCCCGTCCGGTACAGCACGTCCATCACTTCTCGCTCGCGGCGGCTCAACGGGGGTCTGGCGGCACTCATGGCGGCGGCCTCGGGAAATGCTGAAATTTCAGCAGAAACTACCGGGGCGCCGGCGGCCTGTCAAGCACGGGCCCCGGCGGCCGGCCGAGGGTGCTTCCGCAACGGCGCTCGGGTAGTTTTGTTGGTAGTCTTCGTGACCGCACCAGAGCTGACCCGCTACGTCGCCGGCCTCGCCCGGGCGGTGGCCCTGCTGCAGCGTTCCCCGGACCCGGGGCAGCCGCAGAAGGACGCGCTGCGCGCCCTGGTGGATCTCGCGGCCGGGCGCTCGGCGACGTTCCGGTTCTACGGCGGCGAGCTGACGCTCGACGGGGTGGCGGTGCCGACGGGCGACCCGCGGCTGGCGGCGTTCGCCGAGCGCCTGGCGGCGCAGAACGTGGCCGAGATCGTGATCGCCAAGGGCGCCGGACCGGACGAGCTGCTGGCGCTGGCGCTGGGCCTGGCGGCGGAGCCGGGCTTCGGCCGCATCAAGGAGCGGCTGCGGGACGCGGGCTCGGCGCGGGTGATGGTCGTGCTGCAGCAGTTCGACCAGCAGTCGTCGGCCAGGACCGTGTCGGCGGCGTTCGAGAAGATGAGGTACGACCAGAGCGTCATGTCCGAGTGGAACAAGTTCCTCGAGCAGGGCACCCGGGCCGAAGCCGAGCGGGTGGCCGATGCGCAGGGCGACGGCACCGGCCCCTCGGTGCCGGTGGGCGGGCCGCCCCCCGCCGACGAGGACGGCCCCTTCACGGTGGGCAACCTCGAGATCATCGAGCCCGACCGTGCTGACGCCGCGCCGGCGCGCGAGGCGGAGCTGGAGATGATCCCTCCTCCGCAGCCGTCGGCGCGGCTGCCGCGACCGTCGGTGATCGAGGAGGCCAGCTCGCCGGAGAGCTGGCTCGGGGCGTTCGAGCGGAGCGTGAAGAACAAGTTCCCCGATCACTTCGGCGACCTGGGGGACTGGGGCTACCGCTTCGACAAGGCCACCGGCACCATCACGGCCGGCGACCTGCAGGGCCGCAGCAGCATCGCGATGTCCCTGCCCGCGGGCTACCTCGAGCAGTCCGCCTGGCTGCTGGCCGGCAAGCTCCTGGCGGAGCTGCGCAAGCGCGCCGAGGACGAGGGCGCCGTCCGCAAGCGGCGCTGAGCGAAGCCGTCGACCCGCCTCCGCACCGCCGGCCGGTGCGGAATTCGCACCCCGTTAACACGGTCGTCAGGCCCCCGTCAAAGCGTGACAGTGCACATCCTGCACGTGCTGTCACAGCACGAGGTGACAGGCGCCGAGACGTACGCGGCGACGCTGATCGCCGAGCAGGCGCGCGAGGGTCACCGGGTCACCCTGGTCTCCGACACGCTCAACACCGCGGTCGAGGCCGAGTACGTGCCCATGCGCATCGGCCAGCGCGACTACGCCCAGCGGCTCCGCAACGTGATGGCGCTGCGCGGGCTGATCCGCGCGCGCGCCATCGACCTGGTGCACGCGCACTCGCGGGCCGCCAGCTGGGTCTCGTTCTTCGCGACGCGCCTGTCGCGCGCCCCGCTGGTCTCTTCGCTCCACATCCTCCAGTCGCCCCACCTGTCCGCCCGGCTGTTCAGCGTCTACGGCGAGCAGGTGATCTCGGTCGCCGGCAACGTGCGCGCGCACGCCGTGCGCGTGCTCGGACTGCCGGAGCGCCGGATGCACCTGGTGCGCAACGGCGTGGACGTGCGGTGGATGTCCGCGGCGCCGAGCCGCGCGGCGGCCCGCCGCCGCCTCGGCCTGCCCGAGAGCGCCCCGGTGGTGGTGCTCGTCGGGCGGCTGTCGGGCCACCGCACCAAGGTCGCCCTGAGCGTGGTGGCGGAGGCGTTCCCTCGGATCCGCGAGCGGTTTGATTCGGCGCTGCTCGTCGTGGTGGGCGGGATGCGGATGCCGGACGACTTCCCGGCACTGGTGGCCGCGACCAACCGGCGGCTCGGGGCCGACGCGGTGCGCCACGTGGGACACCAGCGCGACGTGGTGCCGTTCGACGCGGCCGCCGACGTCGTGGTCGCCGCCGGCCGCAGTGCGATCGAGGCGCTGGCGTTGGGACGCGCCGTGGTGGCGACGGGCGAGGCCTGCCACGTGGGCATCGTCAGCACCGGGACGGTCGATCCCGCGATGGAGACCAACTTCGGCGACTTCGCCGCGGACGGGCCCCCGGAGCCGGCCCGCGTGGCCGACGACGTCGTCGCCCTGCTCGGAGACCCGGTCCGCCGCCAGGCGCTCGAAGACTGGGGCCGGGCATTCGCCCGGCACAGCTACGACGTGCGGGCCACCTGGACCGAGCTGCGGGAGATCTATCGCGAGGCCCTGGCCTTCAGGGCCGTGCACCCCGGCCTGCAGCTGGCGCAGACCTGAGGCCGCCCGAAACGGCACGCGGGGGCCCGGAGCGAGCCCCGGACCCCCGCGATGCTGCCTGCCGCCGGCGTCAGTGCGTCGCGCCCGCCAACTCCCTCACTTCCCACGCGAGCAGCTTGACCCTGGCCTGATCGGCCGCGGACGACGCGTCGCCGTCGAGCTGCGTGGCCAGCCGCGTGAGCGAATCCTGCCGCCGCCGCCCCGACTGCCGTTCGGCGCTCGCCAGCGCACTGCGCACCGCCCGCAGGCGCGCGGCCGCCAGGCCGTTGCCACGCTCCAGCTGATCGCAGTAGGCCCGCGCCACGACGAACGCCGCCGGCCAGACGATCCGCTGCTGGTCCTGCACGTTCAGCTGGTCCACGTGCACCAGCCTGGCGGCGTCGATCTCGTTCTGCGACAGCAGCGCGCTGGGCTGGAGGTCGAGGATGTCGAGCCCGCGCGCGATCTCGGAGCTCACGATGTGGCCGTTGTACCAGTAGGCCGACCACGAGCCCGCGCCCTCCAGCTTGGTGGAGTCCATCGGGCCGCGGTCGAAGAACGCGATCTCCCGGGGGTGCGCCGGGTCGGTCCAGTCGAACACCGAGATGCCGCCCTGGTACCAGCCCTGGGCCATGATGTCGCGGCCGGGCACCGGAACCAGCGAGCCGTTGTGCGCGACGCAGTTCTCGTTCGCGGTCTGCGGCGCCGGCATCTTGTAGTAGCTCTGGAAGGTGAGGGTCGTGTCGGCCAGGGTGAACAGGGCGTCGGCGCCCCACTCCTTCCGGTCGAACGAGCGGCAGCGCGGCTGCAAGCCGCCGCCCCACTCGTCGGTGAACAGGATCTTGCGGCCGTCGTTGCTGAAGGTGGCCGAGTGCCAGTAGGAGAAGTTCGGATCGGCGACCGCCGCGACGCGCCGCGGATTCGCGGGATCGCGGATGTCCAGCACCAGCCCGTAGCCGGCGCATGCGCCCCCCGCCAGGCCGATGGCCGGGTACGCGGTGATGTCGTGGCACTGCACCGGGCCCGGGCGCACGCCGCCGGGAAGCGTCGGACCGTTGAACATCCGGTCCACCATCGGCTGGAGCGAGTCCCGGAGCATGGCGCTGTCGGCGGCGGTCGGCGCGCCGGTGCCGCCGCGCAGCTTGACCATCGAATCGAGCATCCGGCCGGTGAACTGCGGCCCCGCCACCTGGTCCAGGCCGAACACCTTGACCACGAACGCGCCCTTGGCGCGCGCCGAATCCGCGACCCTGGCCGCGGCGGCGATGTCCTCTGGCGCCTCGGGGTGCGTCTCCGCGTGGGCCAGCCCGGAGAGGATCGCCGGCTTGGTCACCACCTGCGCCTGCTCCGGATGCGCCAGCGGCACCCGGATCACCTCGATCCTGAACTGCTCGCTCTTCGGGTCCTGGTCGGGACGCAGGCCCGAGCAGCCCGCCAGCTCGCTCGGCGAGCGCACCGGCGCCGATCCCGAGACGTAGATGAAGACGTCGGCGGTGTCGCTCGGCGAGGTGACTAGGGTGTGGGTGTGCGAGCCGCGGCAGGTCTGCACGTTGGCCACGAGCCGCGGATGCGCGACGTCGGTGATGTCGAGGATGCGCACGCCGCGCATCCGGTCCGCACTCACCGAGTCGTGCACCCCCTGGGTGCCGCAGTCGAGCCGGCCGCTGTTCGCCTCCACCGACACGAACAGCAGGTTGCGGTAGACCGAGACGTCGTTCTGCGCGCCGGGGCACACCAGCGAGCCCGCCAGCACCGGGTGGGCCGGCTGCGAGATGTCCCAGATCTGGATGCCGGAGAAGTTGCCCTGGACGACGTACTTCCCCGTGAAGGCCAGGTCCGAGTTGATGAAGTTGAAGTCGCCCGGCTCGTTGCCGTTCATGAACTGCGCCGGGGGCGGCGTGGTGGACACGAGCTTCAGGTTCCACGACGCCTCGGCGGCATTCATCCAGCCGGCGCGAAGGCCGACCCGCGGATCGGGGCTCGGGGCGGCGGCCCCCGCCATCTGCGCCCGCCCAACGCCGGTCGCGGCGAGCGACAGCGCGACGGCTGCGAGCGCCGCGAGCCGGGGCGGCAACGCCGCGCCGGCCCGGCCGGCGCGCGACGGGAATCCGGTGGTCTGGAGGACGGGCGTGCGCAGCGTGGTCATGGGCTCCTCTGAGCGGGTGGCAGTGCCGCGAGCATGCGGCTCATCCGGTCGATCTCCGCCGTCTGATCGGCGTTCACGTCGGTGGCGAACTGGAAGACGAAGCCGTCCTGGCCGGCGCCGGGCGCATTCATCAGCTGGGCCACCATGGTGAGCGCGCCCTGGTGGTGCTGGATCATGAAGGTCAGGAACAGCCGGTCGAACGCGGGGCCCCGGGCGCCGTCGAGCCGCGCGAGCTGCGCGCCCGTGAGCATCCCCGGCATCAGCATCGGCTGATCCATGCCGGGCATCCCGGGCATCGAGCCGCTCGTCCCGGCGGCGCCCATCCCCGACACCCGGCGGCTGGCCGTGGTGTCGGCGTCCGGCACCTCGAGCCCGTGCTCGCGGAGCCAGCGCGTCATGGCCGCGATTTCGTCCCGCTGCGAGATGCCGATCCGCTGGCACAGCTCGGCCACCGCCGGGCCGGCTCCGTGCGACGGCGCCCAACCGGCCATCAGGATGGCCTGCGCGTGGTGGACGATCATCCCGGACATGAAGCGGCGGTCGGCATCCGAGGGACGGACGGCGCCGCCCACCTGCGCCGTGGCCGCAGCCTGCGCCACGGCCGTCGCCGGCCCGACGCCGGCGCCGAAGGCCGCGACGATGGCCAGGCAGCCGAGCAATCCCGCCGCGTATTCTCGTGCCCGCGTGATGGTCATGGGAATGGTCCCGTGAAGTACGACGAATATTATCGCAATGAGTTTCGAACGGTAGCCGCCGCCCCTCGCGCCCCGTCCCGGGCGGGCCGCCCGCTCGACCGGCGGCGCGGCGCCCGGGCATGGGCGGGCCGGGAGGCGCCGCGCCGCATCACTTGCGGCGCGCGGCCCTCGCGACCGCGAGCCACTTCTCGAGCGGGACGGCGGCCACGATCTCACCGATGGTGCCGATGGCCAGGTCGTCGGCCTTGTGGAACCGGACGCAGGCCTTGCCCATGGCGAGCTTCTTGCCGGCCGCGCGGAAGCCCGCACGCAACCGCTCGCTCAGCTCCCGGCTCGCGTACACGCCCATCAGGTGCAGCGTGAGGTAGCTCTTCGGAGCGCCGAGCGCGGCATACCACAGCGGCCGGCCGGCGTCGGGGTAGCGATCGAGCGGCACCTGGTAGACGAGGAGGTTGCCGCTCACCGCCTCCTCGTAGCCGGCCGGAAGGTGGCGGCGCACCACGTCGCGGACCCGCGACAGCTCGGCGGCGGCGGCGGGCGGCAGGGAGGCGAGCCAGTCCTCGGGGCTGTGAGGCCGGCTCGCCGCCGCCTTGTGGGGCTTGCCGCGCGGCGGGGTCACCGCACCAGCCCCGGGTAGAGCCGGGCCGCGATCGCGAGCAGCACGGCGAACACGCCGGCCTGCACGGCGACGTCGGGACCCGCGCCGAACACCGCGTGCCCGCCGCGGACCATCAGGCCGCGCAGCGCGTCCACGAGGTAGGTGAGCGGGTTGGCGCGGGCCACCAGCCGCAGCCACGCGGGCATGATGGACAGCGGGTAGATCGCGTTGCTGGCGAAGAACAGCGGCATGGTGAGCACCTGCCCGATGCCCATGAACCGCTCGCGCGTCTTCACGACGCAGGCCACGATCAGCGAGAAGGTCGCGAACAGGGCCGACCCCAGCATCACGATGGCCGCGACCGCGAGCAGGGCCAGCGGCGAGAACCGCAGGTGGACGCCCATCACCAGGGCCAGCAGGTAGACGATCACGGCCTGCGTCAGGCCCCGGAGGCCGGCGGAGAGCGCCTTGCCCATCACCAGCGCCCCGCGGTACGCCGGGCTCACCAGCAGCTTGTGGATGATGCCGAGGTCCCGCTCCCAGATGGCCGCGATGCCGAAGAAGATGGCGCTGAACAGGACGCTCTGCGCGAGCACCCCGGGCGCCATGAACTCGATGTAGCTCAGCTCGCCGGTGGGAATGGCGCGCACGCGGGTGAACACCTGGCCGAACACCACCAGCCACAGCGCCGGCTGGACGGCGCGCGTCAGCAGCTCGGTCGGGTCGCGCGAGAGCTTGCGGACCTCGACCTCGGCGATGGCGACGCTCTGCCGCGCGAAGTCGAGGACCAGGCCCCCGTCAGTTGAGGCGGCGGGCGGTGCTGCGCGTGCGATGGACGTCACGGTAACTGCCTCCGGCCTCGATGGTCCCCCCGGCGATCTGCGCGAACACGTCGTCGAGCGTCGCGCCCGCGCCGATCCCGTCCTTCAGCGCCTCCGGCGTGCCCAGGGCCGCGACCCGCCCCTGGTGCATGATCCCGAGCTCGTCGCACAGGGCGTCGGCCTCTTCCATGTCGTGGGTGGTGATCAGAATGGCCGTGCCGCGCTGGCCTCTCAGCTCCTCGAGCCGCTCCCACACGGCGCGGCGGGCGAGCGGGTCCAGCCCGACGGTCGGCTCGTCCAGGAACAGCACCGTCGGCTGGTGCAGCATCGCCTGGGCCAGCTCCAGCCGCCGGATCATCCCCCCGGAGTACGTGCGAACCAGCTGGTCGGCCGCGGCCGCGAGACCCATGAAGTCGAGCGCCGCGCCGATCCGCTGCGGGCGCTCGCCGCGCGGAATGCGGTACAGCTTCGCCGACAGGGTGAGGTTCTCCCGGCCGGTGAGCCCCCCGTCGGCCGATACCAGCTGCGGCACGTAGCCGATGTGGCGCCGCACGTCGCGCGGGCGGGCGGACACCTCGAATCCCGCCACCCAGGCCGAGCCCGACGTCGGCGGGAGCAGCGTCGTGAGCATCTTGATCGTGGTGGTCTTGCCGGCGCCGTTGGGCCCGAGAAGACCGAAGATCACGCCGCGGCGCACCTGGAGGTCGAGGCGATCCACCGCCACCAGCGCGTCGAAGCGCCGCGTGAGCGCGGCGGCGGCGATGACGACGTCGGAATCCATGGGCGACACGTTACCGACACCGGGCCCGTTCACGCCACCCGCCGCGCGGCCGTGGTATACTTCCGGCTCACGATTTCATCGACCCGGACATGACTCCAAGGCTGGCGTCGCCCGCCGCGGGGCGCGGTGCTCCACCCGACGATGGACGCGAAGACCCGCCACCCGCCGGCGCGGTCGATGAACCGCCTGCTCGCCCGGACGGTGCAGGGCGCGCTCCAGCCCGACCGGGACGCGGTGCGGGCGTACGGCGAGCGATGAGCGGGGCAGCAGCGTGAGCGACGCCCGCCCGCCCGCGCCGTACGTCGACCCCGACGCGCGGGAGCGCGTCGTGGACGCGTTGACGCGCGCCTTCGCCGACGACCGGATCTCGGACGAGGACCTGGAGGCGCGGCTGGAGCGGGTGTACCACGCCCAGAGCGGCGCGGAGCTGGAGGCGATCGTGGCCGACCTGCCGTCGCGGGCGCCGGCTCGCGGCGACGCGGCGACCCCGGTCGCGACCGGTACTCCGCGGCGGATCGCGGCGCTGTTGTCCGGACAGGAGCAGCGGATGATGGGGGTCGTGCCCCGCGAGCTGGAGGTGCGCGCCCGCCTCGGGTACGTGGAGCTGAACCTCACCAAGGCGACCTTCGAGCCCGGCGAGACGGTGATCGACGTCCGCGCCTTCATGGGCTACGTGCAGATCCGCTTCCCCGACGGCGTCCGGGTGGAGTGCGAGGGTGGGGCGCTGTTCGGCTTCTTCGCCCTCGCGGGCGGCGCCACGGCGGACACCGCGCCGGCGACCCCCCTGGTGCGGGTGGTCGGGCGCGCGACGTTCGGCTTCGCCGAGCTGTTCGCCCTGCGGCGCGAGCCGCCGAGGCTGCCGGGCGGCGGCCCCCCGCGGCTCCCGGCCGCGGGACGCTGACCGCCCCCGGCCCCCCGCCTCCGCCGCCTCAGGTCACGACGACCGAGTTCTCGCTGCCGAACGGGTTGGGGACGTACTTGTCGGCCTTGGGGTCGTTCTCCCACCGCACGCCGTCCACCAGGTACCGGAACCCGAACTCGCGCCCCGACGGGAGGTCCACCGCCACGCGCCAGGTGCCGTCCGAGGCGCGGCGCATCGCCCTGGGTCGCTGCCACTCGGTGAAGTCGCCCAGCAGGTGGACGGCCGCCGCGTCCCGCTGCGGCAGGATGAACGTCACGCGCACGTGACCGTTGTTGGTGAGTGGCTTCTTGTTGAGCATGGCGGCCTCCGGAAGCGATGACGAAGCGGAATACGGCCTTCTACCCGGCCCGGCCGGCCGTGTGCCCCGCCTCCCGCTCCCGCTCGCCGCGCCGCGCGGCACTCCCCGGCGCGACGGGCGGTGGCGGAACCCGCCGCGGCGCGGGGAGTATCAGTTCGGATTCTCCGTCGCGCCCTCCCGACCCCCCCTCGGGCGCCGTCCGGCGGAGCCGGTCCGTTCCCGTCGTCACTTCGCCTTCGGGACGCTATCTTCACGGCTCCTCGCGACACCGGGGATTCGCATGCTCGCCACGCAGGTGCGGCAGAAGGACAGCGTCTTCTACATCGTGGCTTATCCGGCACAGGCCCTGCTCGACCGGGTGCGGTTCATCAGCCGCTACTACGGCGAAGGCGAGCAGATCGCGCCGGAGGAGGCGCCGGACGAAGACGACATCGGCAAGTTCATCGAGCGGATCGAGCGCTCGGAGCGCGCGTTCCAGCGCCCGCTGTCGCGGGCCAAGGTGCGCGCGATCAAGAACTTCTACGAGACGGCGGTGAGCCAGCCGCCGATCCCGGGCACGGTGCTGCTGTTCACGGCGGAGCGGCTCCGGTTCACGCCGCACGGCATGGCCGGCACGACCGGCGTGCTGACGGAGCCGGAGGGCAAGTACCTGGTGATCGACGGGCAGCACCGGCTCGCGGCGCTGCAGTTCTACCGCAACGAGCGCCCGGCGGAGGCGGCCACGGTGCACGTCCCGTGCGTCATCTTCGACGGCAAGTCGGAGGACTTCGCCACCGAGATGTTCGTGATCATCAACTCCACGCCCACGCGCATCAACAAGAGCCACCTGGTGGACCTGTACGAGCGCGTGTCCTGGGCGTCGCCGGACAAGAAGTTCGCGGCGAAGGTGGTGGAGCTGCTGTACTCGGAGGGCGACAGCCCGCTGCGCTACCGGATCAACCGTCTTGGCGGCCGGAGCAAGCAGGAGAAGTGGATCCTCCAGGCGGAGCTGTTCAACGAGATGCACCGCTGGGTGACGGTCCGCTGGCGCCGGATCGAGCGCACCGGGACCGACGCGCGGCACGCCGAGCGCTTCTACCGGGTGGTGCGCGACTTCCTCAAGGCCGCCGAGCGGGTGTGGGAAGACGCCTGGGGCCACGAGGCCTACGTGGTCACGGCGTCCGTGACGCTCAAGGCGATGATCCGGGTGTGCGCGGCCCTGGCGGAGGTCGACGCCGAGCCCGAGGACGGGCGGCCGGCCCGCTGGGCCGCGCGGCTCGAGCCGTGGACCGCGATGAAGCGCGACTTCCGCGCCGACGGCTTCTACGAGCGCTTCCCGGCCAAGGGGCAGGTCGAGCGCGTGGCCCGGGTGCAGCGCGAGCTGGCGCGCGCGGCGGGGATCACGCCGCTGGCGGCGCAGGCGGGGCGGAGTTCCTGACGACGGGCGCAACGACGCGCGGAGGTGAGCGATGAGCGGTGAGCGTGGACGGGCCAGGATCGCGGGCAGCGAGCGGGCGCCGCTGGCGGGGGCGAGCCGCGTCGGCCCGGCGGACGAGCGGGAGCTGATCGACGTCACGGTCCGGCTCCGCCCCGCCGTGGCGGCGAAGGCCCGGCAGGTCTACGCCGGGTCGAAGCGGAAGACCGCGCGGCGCCCGCTGACGCGCGAGGCGCTCGGGGCACTGGTCGGCGCCAGCTCCGCCGACGCCCGCAAGGTCGAGCGTTACGCGCACGAGGCCGGCCTCACGGTCGTCGAGGTCAGCCTGCCGCGGCGCAGCGTCGTGCTGCGGGGGAACGTCGCCGCGATGCAGCGGGCCTTCGGCGTGTCGCTCGAGTCCGTCCGGGTCGGGCCGCGCACCTTCCGGCATCGCACCGGCGAGGTCACGGTGCCCGACGACGTCGCGGCGCTCATCACCGGCGTCTTCGGGCTGGACGACCGCCCGCAGGCCAAGCCGCACTTCCGGCGGCGGGCCATCGACGGCGCCGCGACGCCGCACGCGGGGGCCACGCCCACCGCCTACCCGCCGACCCAGGTCGCCCAGGCGTACGACTTCCCGGCCAAGGCCACCGGCCAGGGGCAGTGCGTGGCGATCATCGAGCTGGGGGGCGGGTTCAAGGCCGCGGAGATCACCACCTACCTGAAGGGCCTCGGCCTCGGCCCGGCCGACGTCGTGGCGGTGAGCGTGGACGGCGCGCACAACGCGCCGACCGGCAACCCGGACAGCGCCGACGGCGAGGTCGTCCTGGACATCGAGGTCGTCGCCGCCGTCGCCCCCAAGACCAGCATCGCGGTCTATTTCGCGCCGAACACCGACCGCGGCTTCCTCGATGCCGTCACGACCGCGGTGCACGACACCCACCGCAACCCCAGCGTGATCTCCATCAGCTGGGGCGGGCCCGAGCCCTCGTGGACCGCGCAGGCCACCACGGCGTTCGACGAGACGCTGCAGGAGGCGACGGCCGCGGGCATCCCGGTGTGCGTGGCCGCCGGCGACGACGGCGCGACCGACGGCGTCTCGGACGGCCAGAAGCACGTGGACTTCCCGGCCTCGAGCCCGCACGCGCTGGCGTGCGGCGGCACCCGGCTGGTGCTCGCCGGCTCCTCGGTCACCGAGACCGTGTGGAACGACCTGCCGAGCGGGGGCGCCACCGGCGGCGGCTTCTCGGCCCTCTTCCCCGCCCCGTCGTGGCAGCTGCCCGCGCTCAAGACCAGCGGCCAGAAGAACCGCGGCGTCCCCGACGTGAGCGGCAACGCCGATCCCGAGACCGGCTACAAGATCCTGGTGGACGGGTCGTGGGGCGCGATCGGCGGCACCAGCGCGGTAGCCCCGCTGTGGGCGGGCCTGATCGCGCTGTGCAATCAGGCGACCGGGCGGCGGCCGACCGGTCTCGCCCAGCGCCTGTACGCCGCCGCGCCGCAGGGATTCCGGGACATCACGCACGGCAACAACGGCGGCTTCAACGCGGGCACGGGGTGGGACGCGTGCACGGGCCTGGGCGTGCCCGTGGGCAGCGGGCTGGTGACCAGTGTCTGGAGCAGCGCGAGCGGAAGCGGCGGATCGGGCGGCGGGAAGCGCAAGAAGAAGAAGAAGAAGTAGTAGTCGCCGCTCCTCACGATATCCGGTGGGTCTTGAGGTTCACGGACACCCTATCCTTGAACTTCGGGCCCTGCTTCGGTGACCGGAACTCGACCGTGAGCGTGGCGGCCGTGACCGTCACGAGCAGGTACCCGTAGGCGAGGATGGGCGGCTTCTCGAGCGTCAGGTCGCCCACGGTCTTCTTCCCCTTCACGTTGAGGCCGGACGGCTTGACGTTGTAGCCCCCGCTCCCCGCGACGACGTAAGGGATCTGGCGGCCGGCCACCCGGCGCGTGAAGCGCTGGTAGAGATGCGCGTGCCCGGAGAAGACGGCGTCCGGCCACAGGCCCCCCTTCGTGAAGCACGCATCGAGATCCGCGCTCAGGCCCGTCGCGCCGCCGTGCTTCGCGTCCACCGAGAGCGGCGGGTGGTGCACCGCCACGATCACGGCGCGTTCGCCCTTCTCCCGCGCCGGCCGGAGCCGCGCCAGCTCGGCCGTGAGGAACGCCAGCTGCTCGTCGCCGATCGGGAAGTGGCCGCCCTGCGAGGAGATGATGCCCGGCCCGCCGTCCAGCACGTTGCTGTACAGCCCGACGATGGAGACGAACGGCGCGTCGAGCGTGAAGTAGACGCCCGGCTGGGTCATCACGCTCCGCACCAGGCCCGCGCCGTCCGGCGACGGTCCGACCGCGGCCGCGCAGAAGTTCCTGAGGAACGCCTCGAGCGTGGCCGGCGCCGCCGGCGGCACCCCGAAGATCATCCCGTCGTGGTTGCCGGGAATGGCGAAGATGGGGCGGTCGTAGCCGCGGAACGGATCGTAGAACTGGTCGAAGTAGTACCGGCCCTCGCCGAAGCTGTAGACCACGTCGCCGAGATGGAAGAAGAACGCCGGCGCCGTCGTCCCGCCCTTCCTCACGTCGGCCGCCATCAGGTCGGCGACCGCCTCCTCGTTGGGGAGGTGGCTCTCCTTCGAGGCGCCGGTGTCGCCGACCGCGTGGAAGACGATCGCCTTGGCGGCGGTGATGCGCCGGACCTCGTCCGCGCCGACCACGTCCGCCAGGTCGATCCGCTGCGGGGTGGCCCGCGGCTTCGGGATCGGCTGCAC
>DATJUT010000113.1 GCA_035502185.1 Gemmatimonadales bacterium | reverse complement strand
GGACAGGCGGACGCGCCGCATCTCGGGCGGCATGCAGTAGTCGAGCTTGCCGTCCAGCGCGGCGAGGTGCTCGGGCGTCGGTTCGTGGGGCGCGATCACCAGCCGGAACTGCGCGCCGGCGCGCTGCGCGGCGCGCAGCGCGGGCATCAGGACGCGCTCGTCGCTCGGCCAGGTGGATCCCGCCACCAGCACCGGCCGGCGGTCGCGGCCGTCGCCGCGCAAGGCCGCGAGGTGCGGCGCGTCGGCCCGGAGGGCGGCGAGGCGGGCGGCGGCCGCGTCGTGCCGCGTGTCGCCGGTGATGGCGAGCCGCGTCCGAGGCACGCCCGCGCGCTCGAGGGCCGCGGCGTCGGCCTCGCCGATGGCGCCGACGCGGTCGAGGGCCGCGTAGGCCGGCCGCAGGAGCCACCGGGCGGCGGCCCCGCGGCGGCTGGAGGTCGGCGCCATCGTCGCCGAGACGAGGCCCATGGCGACGCGGCGGGCGGAGGCCTGCCGCACCAGCTCCGGCCAGACGTCCGTGGCGCTGAAGATCAGGGCCGCCGGCCGCAGGGCGTCGAGCGCCGCGGCGGTCTCGCCCGGCGTGTCGAAGGGCACGTAGCCGGCGACGTCGACCGCCAGGGTCCCTGCCCACCGCGCCGCCGACGGCGAGCTGAAGGTGTAGGCGAGCTGCCACGACGGCCGCGCGGCCCTCAGGCGGGCGAGGACGGCTTCCGCCTGGCGCCCCTCGCCCACCGAGGCGGCGTGAAACCAGACCAGCGGGCGCGCCGGCTCGCGGGCGCGCCGGGCCCAGTCTGCCAGAACGCGCACGGCGCCCCGGCGCCCCCGGATCGCGCGGCCGAGCTTGCCGCGGCCGAGGGCGAGCGGCGCGGCGAGCGGCCGCGCCACGGCCCAGGCGAGGCGATAGAGAAACGCGCGCACCGGCAGTACGTTACCGCCTGGCATGCTGAAAGACTATCTGCGCCGCTCGCGCGCTCCGCGCTACAGCATCCTGTTCGCGCTGCCCCTGCTGGTGCTGTACGAGGGGCTGTCCGCGCTGCTCACCCACTCGGCGGTCGCCGGCGTCCGCAACGGCGCGGACGTCCTCCTCAAGAGCCTGTTCCTCGCCCTCGGCGGGCGCGACGGCGTGGTGGTGTTCGGCCTGCTGCTGGTGGGCGGCGGCGCGCTGCTGGTGGTGCGCGACCTCAGGCGGAGCGGCGAGCGGCTCTCGGCCCGCGTGTTCGCCGCGATGCTGCTGGAGAGCGGCGCGTACGCCGGCCTGTTCGGCTTCGTGGTGGGCTGGCTCACGACCCTGCTGCTCGAGGGACCGCGCCACCTCGCCATCGGGCGGGGCGGCACCGCGGCGCTGGACCTGCACACCCAGCTGGTGGTCTCGCTGGGGGCGGGCATCTACGAGGAGCTGCTGTTCCGCGTGGTGATCGTGGGCGTGGTGATGTGGGCCGTCCGGCGGCTGCTGCACGCGGGGACCGGCCTCGCCGCCACCGTCGCGGTGGTCGTATCCGCGCTGGTCTTCTCGGCCTTCCACTACGTCGGCGCGTTCGGCGACACGTTCACGGTCGCCAGTTTCACCTTCCGGGCCATCGCCGGCGTCGCCTTCAGCGTGCTGTACGTGACGCGGGGCTTCGGCATCACCGCGTGGACGCACGCCCTCTACGACCTGGGCCTGTCGCTGCTGCAGGCCTCCTAGCGCGCCGGAGCGGGGTGCCGGGTTTTCGCCTGGATGATGGAGTCGAGGATGGGACGGAAGACGTCCATCGGCTGGTCGCCGGCCATCAGCCCGCCCTCGATGTAGAACGAGGGAGTGGAGTGCGCGCCGGTCCGCGCCGAGCCTTCGGCGTCGGCCTGGACCAACGGGCGGGTCGCGTGGGTCGTCAGACACGCGGTCAGCTCCGCCCGGTCGGCGCCGATCGAGTCCCCCAGCGCCAGGAAGTAGGATCCGGGATCCCGGAGATCGACCCACGCGTCCTGGTGGCGGAACAGCAGGTCGTGCATCGCCCAGAACTTGTTCTGGCGCGCCGCGCACATCGCGACCTCCGCGGCGGGCTCGGCGTTGGGGTGGATCGACGTCAGGGGGAAGTTGACGAACACCACTCGCATCTTGCCGGTCTCGACGTAGTCCCGCTCGATCGTCTGGAAAGTGCCGCGCGCGAAGTCCCCGCAGTACGGGCACTCGAAGTCGGACATGATGTACATCGTCACCGGGGCGGTGGCGCGGCCCTTGGTGCGTGCCTCGCGCAGATCGTCCGGGGTCTGCGCCGCGGCGGACCGGGGCAGGGCCGCGCCGCAGGCCAGCGCGGCGAGCAGCCAGGCAGAAAGCCGAGCACGAGCGATCACGGCCAGGACCTCGATGGTGACGAACCGGGAGGCCGAATTCTACGCGGTGCGCCGTGCCGGCGGTAGCGGCTATATTCCAGCCCTCATGCCGTTCTCCGTTCTCGTCGCCCTGCTCCTCCAGCTGCAGCTGCCGGCCCCCACCGGCTTCGTGAACGATTTCGCCCACGTGATCGACGCGGCGTCGCACGCCGCGATGGATTCGCTGATCAGCCAGGTGCGTGCCGCCTCCGGCGGCGAGATCGTAGTCGTGACGCTGGCCGACATCGGGGGCCGCGAGCCGATCGACGTGGCGCGGGACATCGGCAGGGAGTGGAAGGTGGGTGCGCAGGGGGCGGCGGGCGATCCGCGGCGCAACACCGGCGTCGTCCTGCTGCTGGTCCCGGGCGCGCGGCCCGGCGACGGCAAGGCCAAGCTGGCCATCGCGACCGGCACCGGGGCCGAGGGGTTCATTCCCGACGCGCTGGCGGGGCGGGTCCGGGACGAGATCGGGCGGACGTCGGTGAGCGAGGGGAGCTACGCGGCGGGGCTGGTGGCGGGCGTGCGGATGCTCGGCGCCGCCTACGCGAAGGAGTTCGGCTTCGAGCTGACCGGCGCGCCGGCGCCGGCTCCCGAGGAGGCCCCGCAGGAATCCGGGAGGCGCGGCTCCGGCGTCCTGGCGGGCCTGTTCTTCGTCGTGCTGCTGCTGGTGGTGCTGCGGGTGATGGGCCGGCGGGGCGGCGGGAGCGGCCTGCTGCAGGGTCTCATCATCGGCTCGCTGATGAGCGGCGGCCGGCGCGGGGGCTGGGGTGGCGGCGGGTTCGGCGGGGGCGGCTTCGGGGGCTTCGGGGGCGGCGGGGGATTCGGCGGCTTCGGCGGCGGGGGCGGCTTCGGGGGCGGCGGCGCCTCGGGAGGGTTCTGATGGCGGCGGACAGCAAGCTCGGGATCGAGGAATTCGCCCGTCGCCTGGAGACGGCGCTCGGCGCGAACCTCGCGTCGCTGCTGCTCTACGGCTCGGCGGCGCGGGGCACGCACGTCGCGGGACGTTCGGACCTCAACCTGCTCCTCATCGTGAAGGACGCCTCGGTCGCCGCGCTCCACGGCGCCACGCCGGTGATCGCGGAGTGGGCGCGGGGCGGGCAGCCTCCGCCCCTGATCTTCGCCGAGAGGGAATGGAGCGCCTCGACGGACGTGTTCCCCATCGAGTTCGAGGACATGCGGGACGCCCACCGCGTGCTGGCCGGGCGCGACCCCTTCGTCACGCTCGTCACCAGGCGCGCGGACCTCAGGCTGGAGCTCGAGCACGAGATCCGCGGCAAGGTGCTGCGGCTGAGGACCGAGTACGCCGCCACGGCGGCCGACGGCAAGGCGCTGGGCCGGCTGCTCGTGCACTCGGCCGGCACCTTCTTCGTGCTGTTCCGGGCCGTCCTGCGTCTGGGCGGGGGTGTGCCGCCCGCCGACCACGCCGCGCTGGTGCGCGAGACCGCCGCCGCAGCGGGGCTGGACAGGGCGGCCTTCGACTGGGTGCTGGCGGCGCTGGAGGGCAAGCCCGCGGCCGAGCTGGCGCCGTACGACCCCGTCGCCGGCGCGTACGTCGACGCGATGGAGCAGCTGGCGGACTACGTGGACCGGCTCGAAGCCTGAGGCCGCCGGCCGATCACTTCCGACTGATGACGACGTCCACGCTCATCCCGGGTCTGAGCGGGTGGAGCGTGTCGGTCTGGCTCTCGATGCGGATGCGCACCGGGATGCGCTGCACGACCTTGGTGAAGTTGCCGGTCGCGTTGTCCGGGGGCAGGAGGGAGAATTTCGCCCCCGTGGCCGGGCTCAGGCTTTCCACGCTGCCGGTGAAGGTCCTGCCCGCGTAGGCGTCGGCCGTGATCACCGCCGGCGCGCCGGGCTCGATGGCCGCCACCTGCGTCTCCTTGAAGTTCGCCACCACCCAGACGTCGTCGAGCGGCACGACGCTCATCAGGGGCTGGCCTGCCTGCACCAGCTGGCCCAGCTCCACCGACTTCTTGCTCACCACGCCGGAGACGGGCGCCGTCACGACGGTGTAGGACAGCTGGAGGGCGGCGATGTCGACCACCGCGCGCGCGGCGGCCACCCGGGCCTCGGAGCCGGTCAAGGCCGCACTGGCGGCGGTGACCTGCTCGCCGGCGGCCGTGGCGTTGCGCTGCGCGGCGGTGAGCTGCGCGGCCGTGGCGCGCGCGGCGGCCTCCGCCGCGTCCAGCTGCTGCCGGCTCACGATGTTCCGGGTGCTCAGCGCGCGGTACCGCTCGAGGTCGTTGTTCGCCTTCTCCGCGTTGGCGGCCGCCTGGACCACCGTGGCCTCCGCCGCGGAGGCGGCCGCGCGCGCCTGGTCGAGCTGCGCCACGGCCTGCCCGACCTTGCCGCGGGAGCCCACGGTCGCGATGAGGGCCGCGAGATCGGCGTCGGCCTGGGCCAAGTGGGCCCGCAGGTCCCGGTCGTCGAGCACGACCAGCGTGTCCCCCACGCGAACCTGCTGATTCTCGCGCACGCGGATCGACACCACGTAGCCGGCGATGCGCGTCGAGATCGGCGTGATGTGGCCGTCCACCTGGGCGTCGTCGGTCGAAACGTGCGTGACCGCAAACCACACGGCCCGCGCGCCGAGCGCCAGCACGATCACGGCGATCGCGATGCCCAGGCCGAGGAGCCAGGTCCGGCGGGTGCCGTTGGTCTCGCCGGCATCCTCCACGGGCGGAACGTCCGGCCCGCGTGCCGGCGCCGCGGGCTGCGGCGGGGCGGTCTGCGTCATCGTTGCCATCCGTTGCCTCTCACAATCTGGTCGTAGTCCCTAGTGAACCGTGTCCGCCACTCCGGCCGCGAAGGCCAGGCTGACCCGCGCCGCCGCCGTCGCATACCGGGAGTCGATCTCGACGTCGCGCGCGAGGTTGAGGTTCGACTGCGCGGTGATGACGTCGATGTTGCCCGCCACGCCGCTCGCGAACCGCTCCCGCGCCTCGTCCAGCTCCTCCATCGCCAGCGCCAGGCGTTGCGCCGCCACGCCGTGCTGCTCGATCCCCGAGCCCAGGTCGAGCAGGGCCGATCGCACCTGCGCCGCGATCCGCCGCCGCAGGTCGCCGGCCCTGGCGTCGCTCTCCTGCGCCACCGCACGCTGCTCGGCGCCCCGTGCCTCACGCCGGAAGCCGTCCAGCAGGGGGATCGAAACCACCAGCGCGACGTCCTGGGTGAGGCGCGTGGTCGGCACCGTCATGCCGTTGGGCCCGTAGTCCGCGGCCAGGTCGATCCGGGGCAGCCGCTCGTACGCGATGGACCGCCCCTCCGCCCGCGCCCGGTCTCCCGCCGCCGTCTCGGACGCCAGGTCGGCGCGCCGCTCCAGCGCGAGCGCCAGCGCCGCGACCGTGTCGGCCGGCGCGAGCGAGGCCCCCAGGTCGCCGGTCAGCGTGTCGGCGAGCCGGTAGGTGGTGCCCGGGTCCGCTCCCAGCGCCAGGGCGAGATCGATGTCCGCCTTCTGGCGCTGGTTGCGGGCGACGATCAGCGCGCCCTGCGCCGCCACCAGCTGAGTCCGGGCCCTGGTCGCGTCGAGCGGGGCGCTCACGCCCGCCTGGACCTGCGCATCGGCCAGCGACAGCAGCTGCGCCGCGATGTCCTGGTCGGCCTGGCGCGCCGCCAGCAACGACGCCGCCCGAACCGCGCGGAGATAGGCGAGGGCGGCGGCACCGGCCGCGGCCTGGACGGCCGCCGCGCGGTCGGCGACGCTGCCCGTCGTCTGATACCCCTGCGCCCGCAGATGCTGCCAGCCGGAAAGATCGAGCACGGCCTGATCGACGCGGACGCGCGCATCCCAGTTGTTGAACGGCTGGACGTAGGCGATGCCCGGCAAGGTGAGCCCGAAAGCGGCCAGGTTCTCCGAGCGGTTCAGCCAGGTCCCGGCGACGGAGAAGGACGGCAGCAGCTGGGCGCGCGCTTCGCCGACCCGCGAGCGTGCCTCGTCCACGCGGAAGCTGGCCGCCTCGATGCCCGGCGCGCGCTCCGTCGCCCGCTGCACGGCGCCCGCCAGCGTGAGACTCGGGGCCGGGGCCGACTGCGCCGCGCCGCGCACCGGCGCCATCGCGATCAGGCCCGCCAGGACTGGTCCCAGACTACGCATCTCGAGACTCCTTGCCGTTGCGCTGCGGCACGGCGATGCCCCGCAGGAAGATGTCCACCACGGTCTCCAGGTACGGCTCCGCCGTGAAGGACTCCTTTTCACAGGCGCGGAACGAGTGCTTCCAGATGGCCGCCATCAGCACCGGCGCGAGGATCATCCGCACCGCGAGATCCACGTCCACGGCGCGAAACCGGCCGGCCTCGATGCCGCGCGAGAGTACCTGCCCGAACACCCGCCGGCCTCGCATCACCACCTCGCCGTACCAGAACTGTGCCAGCTCCGGGAAGTTCTCCGCCTCCGACATCACCAGCTTGGGTAGCCCGCCCAATCCAGAGGGTCCCATGGCCTGCCACCAGTCGGTCACCATCCGCCGCAGCAGGGACTCGGGGTCGGCCGACGGGTCGGCGGCGAGCTGCTCGGCGATCGCGAGCATCGGCACCACGTTGGCGCGGACGACCTCCTTGAACAGCGCCTCCTTGCTGTCGAAGTAGATGTACAGCGTGCCCTTGGTGACCCCCGCCCGCCGGGCCACCTCCTCCAGCCGCGTGGCCGCGTAGCCGTGCTCGACGAACGTCTCCAGGGCCGCAGCCAGGATTTCGCTCGGTCGGGCGTCCTTGCGCCGCTGCCAGCGCGGAGCGGGCGTCGTGGCAGGCGCGTCGTCGACGTTCACCGGACCCCCTCCCTTCGTCTATTAATAACTAACCAGTTGGTAATTTCATTTGCCGGGCTTGATATGTCAATCGGCGGACACCGGCCAGCAAGTGGTTTGGTGATGTCGCCATGGTGTACATCACGCTGGCGGGCGGCGCGAACGCGGGCTCGTTATCTTCCGCGGCCGTGGAGGCGGAACCGACGTCACCGTAGCTCAAGGGGGACCGAAGGATGAAGCGCGTGCTGTTCGCGGCGGCCGCCGTGCTGCTCGCCGGGTGCGGATACAACAAGATCCAGACGCTCGACGAGCAGGCCAATGCGTTCAAGAGTCAGATCGAGGTCCAGCTGCAGCGCCGGGCCGACCTGGTGCCGAACCTGGTCGCGACGGTGAGGGGCTACGCCCAGCAGGAAGTGACCATCTTCACGGCCGTCGCCGACGCCCGTGCCCGCCTCGGCGGGGCGGTGCAGAGCGGCAACCTCCAGCAGATGTCGCAGGCCAATCAGGGCCTGACCGGGGCGCTGAGTCGCCTGCTCGCGATCTCGGAGAACTACCCGCAACTCAAGTCGAACGAGAACTTCCGCGCCCTCCAGGATCAGCTCGAGGGCACCGAGAACCGCATCTCGACGGCGCGGGGCGACTACAACAATGCGGTCCAGGCGTACAACAGCTACATCCGCCGCTTCCCGCAGGTGCTGACGGCGAAGGTGATCGGCAAGGGAGCGCGCGACTACTTCGAGCTGACCAATCCCGCCGCGGCGGAAGTGCCGAAGGTGGACTTCTCCGCACCGCAGACGAAGGCGCAGTAGGGTCAGCGGGGAGAGGGGGACGGCAGGGCGGTTGCGAGACGCCGAGTTGCGAGCGGCTGTGGGAGGTGAGTGAAGAGCAAACAGAGGCCCCGCTGCGGAACCGCAACGGGGCCTCCTCTCTATCTGGTCACTCAACCCTCGCAACCACTCGCAGCTCGGCGTCTCGCAACTACCCTCGCCTCTGCGTACTCCAGTCCGTCAGTCCGTGATCGCGTCCGGGAGGATGTAGCGCAGCGGATCCACCGGCCGGCCGTTCACCAGCACCTCGTAGTGCAGGTGGGGGCCGGTCGAGAGACCGGTGCTGCCGACCCAGCCGAGGCGGTCGCCGCGCTTCATGTGCTGGCCCACGCCCACCGCGGTCCGGGACATGTGGGCGTACTTGGTCTCGAGGCCGTAGCCGTGGTCCAGGACCACCATCAGGCCGTAGCCGTTCTCCCACCCCACCTTGACCACCCGGCCCGCCGCGGGCGCGATGATCTGGGTGCCGTAGGCGGCCGTGATGTCGATGCCCTCGTGCGGCCGGTTCTCGTGGAGGATGGGATGGTAGCGGATGTAGGAGAACTTGCTCGTGAGGAAGCCGGTCGTGGGCGTGATGGACGGCGTCGCCGCGAGCTGCTGCGCGTGGGCGGAGAGGCTTTCGGCCGCCTCCCGGAACGACGTGGCCAGCACGTTGGCCCGCCGGATCAGCGCGTCGAGGTCGACGTGCACCCCGAGGGCCTCGCGGCCCGCCACGCCGCCGTCGGCCAGCAGGTGCTCGCGCTCCGGCCAGGCGCCGCTCGGGCCGCCGATGCCGGCGCGCCGGACCTCCGGGCTCAACGGATCGAGGCCGGCCACGAGCCGCACCTCGTCGTCACGCCGCGCGATCACCGCCAGCGTGTCCGACAGCGCCCCGACCCGCTGGCCGAGGATCGTGACCTCGCTCGACAGCGCCCGGTTGGTCTTCTCGATCCGCTGGCTCCGAGACAAGTCCACCGCGTGGGATACCACGCTGTAGGTCGCCGCCAGCATCGACGCCAGGGCCACGGCCCCCACGCCCGCGGCCAGCCTCAGCACCGTCACAGAAACCGACAGTGACTTGGTGCTGCCTGAGCCATGCGGCACAAGGAGAACCGTCCAGTGGCGACTTGGCATCGAGCCCCGAGCACTTGAGACGACAGAGGATCCCGGCGCGGTTCGCGCGCCGGTCGAGGGGGGTAAAGCGAGACGTGCCAACATTACTACCCCCCACTCGCGCCGTCAAGACGAAAGATCTCCCATCGTAAGCCATTGTAGCACAGCGACTTGAATTAAGCGGTGACCTTCTCTGGTTTCGGAAAGAGGGGCGGGATCCTGCGCGTGGCAGCGCCCGCGACGGCGGGTTCGGCGGCCAGTTTCCAGGCCTCGGGGGCGCCGTGGGACCCCGGAAGGCCGAGGGCCGACCACAGGGCGCCGGCGGCCGCGGGGATGAACGGGCCGCTGAGGGCGGCGAGCCGCACCAGGCTGCGCGCGAGCGCGGCGAGGGTGGTGTCGAGGGCCGCAGCGTCGCCGGTCTTGGCCTGCGCCCACGGTGCCTGCCGCTCCACGAAGGCGTTGGCTTCGCTCACGAGGTCCCAGGCCGCAGCGGCGCCACGGTGCAGCAGGAGCGCGTCCATCGTCTCGGCGTAGCGGGTCAGCGCGGCCTCGCCGGCGCGGTCGAGGGTGGTCGTCTCGCCCGAGGCGGGGATGATCCCGCCGCGGTAGCGCTCGAGCATCGCGAGCACGCGCGAGGCCAGGTTGCCGAAGGCGTCGGCCAGCTCGGCCACGTAGCGCTCGTCGAATCGCTCCAGCGAGAAGTCGCCGTCCCCGTCGAACGGGACCTCCCGCAGCAGGTAGTACCGGAATGCGTCCGACCCGTGGCGGTCGATGGCCGTGCCGAGGTCCAGGCGGACGCCGGCGGACTTGCTGAACCGCTCGCCGCCGAAGCCGATGAAGCCGTGGGCCCAGACGCGCTCGGGCAGCGGCAGTCCGGCGGCCTCCAGCATGGCGGGCCACACCGCGCAGTGGTGCCGCGTGATGTCCTTGCCGATGATGTGCAGCTGGGCCGGCCAGCGCGCCTGGTAGCCGTCGCCGGGATAGCCCGTCGCGGTGAGGTAGTTGGGGAGCGCGTCGAACCACACCCAGGTTCCCTGCCGCTCGCCGTCGGCAGTCGGGCGCGGGAAGGGGATCGCCCAGCTCAGCCGGCTGCGACTGACGGGGATGTCCTCGAGCCCGCGCTCGAGGAGGCCGAGGATCTCGTTCCTGCGACTCTCGGGCTCGAGGAACCGGGGCCGCTCGCGCAGCAGCCGCCCCAGGAACGGCGCGTAGGCCGAGAGGCGGAAGAACCAGTTGCGCTCGGCGCTCCAGGCGAGCGTCCGCGTCGGGTGCAGAACGCACTTCCCGTCCACGATCTCGTCGTCGCGCTTGAAGGTCTCGCAGCCGACGCAGTACCAGCCTTCGTAGGCGCGCTCATAGAAGTCATCGGGCCGGCGCGCGAAGATGCGTTCGATCAGCGCGCGGACGCCGGCCTCGTGGGGCGCGTCGGTGGTACGGATGAACTGGTCGTAGGAGATGCCCAGGCGCGCCCACATCGCGCGGAAGCCGTCGGCGAGGTCGTCGACGAGCTGCTGCGGCGTGACGCCGCGCTCCTGGGCGGCCTGGGCGACCTTCTGCCCGTGCTCGTCCATCCCGACCAGGAAATGCACGTCGTCGCCGCGCAGCCGGCGGTACCGCGCGACCGCGTCGGCTCCGATCTTCTCGAGGGCGTGGCCGAAGTGCGGCTCGCCGTTGGCGTAATCAATCGCCGTCGTGAGGTAGAAGCGGCGCCCGCCGGAACCTGATGCGCCACCGACGCGGTCGTCGCGCCGCCCGCCGGATTCCGACCCGGCTCGCGTGCCGCCGCGCCCGCCGGAACCTGATGCGCCACCGATGCGGTCGTCGCGCCGCCCGCCGGATTCCGACCCGGCTCGCGTGCCGCCGCTCACGGGCGTCGGCGGCGGCGCCGTCCGCCGCGGCGCCCGCGGCGGCGCTCCCCCTGGGGCGCGGCCGCCTCGGTCGCGGGGGCCGGCGCCGGAGCCGGCGGCGGCTGCGCGGGCGCCGGCTCCGCCACGGCGAGGGCGCCCTCGGTTTCGCGCTTGAGGTCGGCGAGCGGCAGCGTGCGGGACGTGCCGTCCTCCGCCCTCAGCGTCACCCGCTCGCGGAAGATGTCGATGCTCAGCACCTTCTCGGTGCCGCGGGCCGTGGCCAGGGCCTTGCCCTCCTTGGGGAAGCGCTTGCGCGAGGCCACGTAGAAGTCGTGCTCGAAGCGCAGGCAGCAGAGCAGGCGGCCGCACGGGCCGGAGATCTGGGTCGGGTTGAGGCTGAGGCGCTGGTCCTTGGCGATCTGCAGGCCGATGGGCCGCAGCTCCGGCAGCCAGCTGCAGCACAGCTGGCGGCCGCACCGGCCGATGCCGTCGAGGCGCTTGGCCTCGTCGCGGACGCCGATCTGCCGCAGCTCGATCCGGGTGCGGAACAGCGAGGCGAGGTCGCGCACCAGGTTGCGGAAGTCCACCCGGCGCTCGGCGGTGAAGTACACGGTGAGCTTGTTCCGGTCCCACTGCCACTCGGCGTCGGCGACCTTCATCTCCAGGCCGTGCGCGGCGGCCCGCTCGCGGGCCTTGCGGCGCACCTCGTCCTCGACCCGCCGCAGCTCGTCGGCGATCCGGGTGTCGGCCGCCGTCGCGCGGCGGACCACCCGGCGTTCCGCCTGGGGGGCGGCGGCGGCCGGGCGCTCGGGGGCCGCGGCCTCGCGCGGCCGCTCCGCGGGCGCGGGTCCCTCGGCGCGCTCGCCGGCCTCAGGGGCCGCCGCCCGCATCGCGCAGCGCTCGCACTTGGTGGAGGCGACGGTCCCGGTCGCCGAGACGTGGCCAAGGTCCAGGCCGCGGTCCGTCTCCACGATGACGGGCTCGTCGTGCCGGAGGGGCTCCGGCTCGTGCCAGCGGAAGAACGCCTTCCGATTGCCCTTGAAGCGGATTTCGACCAGTTGGGCGGCCACGCCTAGGCTTCCTCGAACTTGCCCATCCGCAGATACTTGTCCCCGCGCCGCGCGAGCAGCTCGTCGGTGGGCAGACCCGCCAGCTCCGCGAGGTGGCGCTCGAGCGCCGCGCCCAGCGCCTCGACGGCCGCGCCGGGATCGGCGTGGGCGCCGCCGGGCGGCTCGGGCACGATCTCGTCCACCAGGCCCATCGCGAGCAGGTCGGGGGCCGTCAGCTTGAGCGCCTCGGCCGCGCGCTCCTTCAGCGCCGCGTCGCGCCACAGGATGGCGGCGCAGCCCTCGGGGGAAATCACCGAGTAGATCGCGTTCTCGAGGATCAGCACGCGGTCGCCGACGGCCAGCGCCAGGGCGCCGCCGGACCCGCCCTCGCCGACGATCGCCACCACGACCGGCGTCTTGAGGACCACCATCCGCTCGATGTTGCGCGCGATGGCCTCGGCCTGCCCGCGCTCCTCGGCTCCCAGGCCGGGGTGCGCGCCCGGGGTGTCGATGAGCGTGACGATCGGCAGTCGGAACCGCTCGGCCAGGCGCATCAGGCGCAGCGCCTTGCGATAGCCCTCGGGGTGCGGCATCCCGAAGTTGCGCTTGAGGTTCTCCTTGATGTCCCGGCCCTTCTGCTGGCCGATGACCACGACGCTGCGGCCGGCCAGCCGGCCGAGCCCGCCGACGATGGCCGGGTCGTCGCGGTACAGCCGGTCACCGTGCAGCTCGATGAAGTCGGCGAACAGCCCGTTGACGTAGTCGAGGGCGTAGGGGCGGCGCGGATGCCGGGCCACCTGGACGCGCTGGTACGGCGTCAGGTTGCGGTAGATCTCCGTCCGCAGCTCGGCCAGCTTGGTCTCGAGCGGCGCGATCTCGCGCGCCACGTCGAGCGAGCGCTGGCTGGCCAGGCGCTTGAGGTCCTCGATCTGGCGCTCGAGCTCGGCGATGGGCTTCTCGAAGTCCAGGGCGAGTGCTGTCGCCATCCGGTTACCCCGCCTTCACGAGAGTGACCGCGTCCTGTCCCAGGATGTCCCGCAGCGCGCCCAGCAGCTCCTCCTCCAGGGCGACGGTGTAGGACCGCGAGCGGAGCCGCACCAGGTCGCGGCCCGTGCCGGCCTCGCTCCACTCCACGAACACCGGCGCCGGTCCGGGATGGGCGGCGCACAGCGCCGCCACGGCCCGCGCGGCCTCGCCGTTCCGGCCGGGGTGCGTGGACCAGCGCAGCGCCACGGCCATGCGGCCGGAGGCCTTGAGCTCGGCCAGGGACAGGGCCTCCTCCACGATGAACGGGACATCCTCTTCGCCGCGGTCGCGGGCCGAATACCCGCCCGCCAGCAGGTACGCGCCGTCGGCCGCGATCACCTTGGCGAGCTTGGCCCAGGCCTCGGGGAACACCAGGCACACGGCGGTGCCGTGGAAGTCCTCGATCACGAGCTTGGCCCACTCCGCGCCGGTGCGCCGCGCGATCTGGCGCCGGACCGCGGTGACCACGGCGGCGACCGCGAGCTTCTCGCTCGACCAGCGGCCGATGTCGGCGGTCGTGTGCGTGCCGAACAGCGCCGCCTCGTCGGCGTAGCGGTTGAGCGGATGCCCGGAGACGAAGAATCCCACCAATTCCTTCTCGCGCGCAAGGCGCTCGGTCTCGGTCCACTCGGGCACGACGGGCAGCGGGGGCCGCGCGGCCGGCGGGGCACCGGTCTCGGGGCGCCCGGCGGAGGAAGCGCCTTCGCCGAACAGGGTTCCCTGGCCGGCGGCGGTCTCGGCCTGCTTGAGCGCCGCTTCGGCCAGCACGCCGTCCACGGCCGCGAACAGCTGGGCGCGGTGGCCCCCCAGAGCGTCGGTGGCGCCGGAGGCAACCAGGGCCTCCAGCACCCGCTTGTTGCACACCCGGTGGTCCACCCGGGTCGCGAGGTCGGCGAGCGAGGTGAACGGACCGTCCGCGGTGCGCGCGGCGATGACGGCGTCGATCGCGCCGCGGCCCACGTTCTTGATCGCGCCGAGGCCGAAGCGGATGCGCTGGTCGCCGATCACCGTGAAGTGCCATCCCGATTCGTTGACGTCGGGCGGCAGGACTTCGATGCCGAGCGCGCGGCATTCGGCGATGTACGGCACGACCTTGTCGGTGTCGCCGATGGCCGACGACAGCAGCGCCGCCATGAACTCGGCGGGGTAGTGCGTCTTGAGCCACGCGGTCTGATAGGAGACGATCGAGTAGGCCACCGCGTGCGACTTGTTGAAGCCGTAGCGGCCGAAGGTCTGGATCTGCGCCGCGATCTCCTCGATCACCTTCTTCTTGTGGCCGCGCTCGACGCAGCGGCCGACGAAGCGGCCCAGCTCCTCGTCGATCAGCTCCTGCTTCTTCTTCCCCACCGCCTTGCGGAGCACGTCGGCCTCGGCGAGCGAGAAGCCCGCCAGCACGCTCGCGATCCGCATCACCTGCTCCTGGTAGACGATGACGCCGTAGGTCGGCTCGAGGATCTCCTTCAGCTCGGGCAGCAGGTAGCGGACCGGCTCCTCGCCGCGCTTGCGCCGGATGTAGACCAGGTGCATCCCGCTGTCGAGCGGGCCGGGCCGCACCAGCGCGTTGGTGGCCACCAGGTCGTCGAACCGGTCGCAGCGCATCCGCTGCAGCGCGTCGGTCGCCAGGCTCGACTCGAACTGGAACACCCCCGACGTCCGGCCGCCGCGGAGCAGCGCGTACACGGCCGGGTCCTCGAGGTCGAGGCCGTCGAGGTCCACCTCGACGCCGCGCCGCCCGCGGATGGTGTCGACCGCGCGTCGGAGGATGGTGAGGGTGGTGAGGCCGAGGAAGTCCATCTTCAGCATCCCGACCTTCTCGAGCCCCACCATGTCGTACTGGGTGATGATGGCGTCGTCGGCCGCCCCGGCGCCGGTGCCCCTGCCGGTCATCGTGCAGACCGGCACGTAGTCGGTGAGCGGGCCCGGCGCGATCACGATGCCGGCGGCGTGCACCGAGATGTGGCGCGACAGGCCCTCGATCCCGCTCCCGAATTCCACCACCTTCTGGTAGGTGGGGTTGTGCGCCACCATCTCCCGGAGCTCCGGCACCTTCTCGGCCGCCTCGCGCAGGGTGAGCGCGTAGGCCGGCCCGCTGGGAATCAGCTTGGTGAGGCGGTCGGCGTCGCCCGGGGGCACCCCGAGGACGCGGGCGACGTCCTTCACGGCCGCCCGTGCCTTCATCGTCCCGAACGTCACGATCTGTCCGACCGACGCTCGGCCGTAGCGCTCGCGGACGTACTCGATCACCTCGCCGCGCCGCTCCTCGCAGAAGTCGACGTCGATGTCGGGCGGCGAGATGCGCTCCGGGTTGAGGAACCGCTCGAACAGCAGGTCGAACTTGAGCGGGTCCACGTTGGTGATGCCGAGCGCGTAGGACACCAGCGAGCCCGCCGCGGACCCGCGGCCGGGGCCGACAGGGATGCCGTGCTCCCGCGCCCAGCGGATGAAGTCGGCCACGATGAGGAAGTAGCCGGCGTAGCCCACCTTGGTGATCACGCCCAGCTCGTAGTCGAGCCGCTCGCGCACGGCGGGCGGCAGCTCCTGGCCGTAGCGCCGGCGCGTCCCCTCCTCGGCCAGCGCGATCACCAGCTCGTTGTCGCTGGCGTACTCGGCCGGGCGCGGGAACTCGGGCAGGAAGAACCGCTTCTCGAAGTCGAACTCGCACCGCTCGGCGATGCGCTGCGTGTTCGCGAACAGGTCGTCGCGCGCCGGGAAGGCCCGCCGCATCTCCTCCTCGGACTTGACGTAGCTCTCGCTGCCCTGGAAGCGAAACCGCTTCGGGTCGTCGAGGTCCTTGCCCGAGCGGATCGCCAGGAGCACGTCGTGCGCCGCGGCGTCCTCCCGGGTCAGGTAGTGCGCGTCGTTGGTCGCAACGACGCCCAGGCCCAGCTCCTCCGCCAGCCGGAACACGCCCTCCTGGACGCCGGGCTCCTCGGCCAGGCCGTGGTTCTGGACCTCGAGCCAGTACCCGCCCTCGCCGAAGGTGCGCGCGTGCCACTCCGCGGCCTCCTTCGCGCGGTCGTACGCGCCCTGGCGCAGCCACAGCGCGACCTCGCCCGAGAGGCAGGCCGAGAGGCAGACGAGGCCCTCCGCGTGGCGCTCGAGCGACTCGCGGTCCACCCGCGGGCGGCGGTAGTAGCCTTCGACGTAGCCGATGGACGACAGCCGGATGAGGTTCCGGTAGCCGGCGCGGTCCCGGACCAGCAGCACGAGGTGCGCGTAGGCGGCGGGCGCGTCGGCCGGCTTCTCGCGGGCCTGCCGCGGGCCGAAGGCGACGTAGGCCTCCATTCCGAGGATGGGCCGGATGCCGGCGGCCCGCCCCTCCTGATGGAACTGCCACGCACCGAACATGTTGCCGTGGTCGGTGACCGCGACGCTGTCCATCCCCAGCGCCTTGACGCGGGCGATGAGGTCGCTGATGCGATTGGCGCCGTCGAGGAGCGAGTACTCGGAGTGCGTGTGGAGGTGCGCGAAGGCCATCGTTTCGGGCAAGCTAGCGGCGCCCTCCGGGACTGTCAAAGACGATCGCATTCCATCTTGACAGCGGCAGCCCCGGTCACGAGCGTACGCGAGTCCTGCTAGGGAGCCTTGTGGCCGCAGTACGGCGCGCCGCGCGCGCCTCGATCACGCCCGCAGTCCTGCTCCTGGCCGCGCTCGGCGGCACGGCCGCACGGGCGCAGCAGCGCCCGATCGGGCCGATGGTCCGGTTCCTCGACGCGCTTCCCCCGGCGGTTCAGGAGCGGCTGGTCGCCGACTCGACGGCGGCCCGACTGGTGGCGGTGACCCGCGACCTCGACGGCACGCCGGTGGCCAGCGTCGTGATCCGCCTGCGCGGCACCGACGCGACGGCGCTGGCCCGGCTCGGCGCCCGTCTCGGCACGCGCGCCGGCGGCCTGGTGAACGCGCGGGTCCCGCTGTCGGCGCTCGCCTCCGTGCTGGCCGACCCGTCGGTCGCGGCGGTGTACGGGACGCGCCGCTGGCCCGCATTCGACCGCACGCGGACCGCGACCGACGCGGGCACCACCAACGACGTCGCGACCGCCGACATCGGCGTCGCCGGCCTGCGCCGCTTCCTCGGACCCGACCGGTTCAGCGGATCGGTCGGCCGCGGGGTGATCGTCGGCCTGGTGGACACGGGCGTGGACTTCACCCACCCCGACTTCCTCATCGATTCGCTCGGCCGCTCCCGGATCCTCTACCTGTGGGACCAGACCCTGCCGGGCGCCGGGCCCGGCGCGGTCGGGGCGACGACGTTCGGCTACGGCGTGGAGTGCGTGCAGGCGAGCCTCACCGCCGCGGGCTGCCCCTCGCGCGACAGCGTCGGCCATGGCACCCACGTGCTCGGGACCGCGGCGGGCGACGGCAGCGCGACCGGCAACGGCCAGCCGGCGGGTCAGTTCGCCGGCGTGGCCCCCGGCGCGGACCTGATCGTCGTCAAGAGCACGTTCCTGTCCGGCGACGTCGTGGACGGCGTCAGCTACATCTTCAGCCGCGCGGCGCAGCTCGGCCGGCCGGCGGTGGTGAACCTCAGCCTCGGGGCGCAATGGGGCCCGCACGACGGCACCCTTCCCGAGGAAGAGGAGCTGGACTCGCTGGTGGGGCCGGGGCGGATCGTCGTGGCCGCGGTGGGCAACGCGGGCGACAACGGCAACGCGGCGCCGGCGGTCGCCACCGAGGACCTGCACGCGTCGGCCACGATCGGGACGGGGCAGCAGGCGGCGTTCACGATGACGGTGCCGCCCTACGTCCCGGCCCCCGGGTCCAACAACGACTTCATCGTGCTGCAGCTGTGGTACGCGGGGTCCGACACGATGACCGTGAGCGTCGAGCGGCCCGACGGCTCGACCGTGGTCGGCCCGCTCGGCGCGGCGGTCACCGCCGACAGCACGGACGGATGGGTGCACATCGAGAACGGGCCGGGGACGACGGTCGCGCTCACGCAGGACAATCTCGGGTTCATCGTCCTCGGCGACCTCGGCACGGGAGGGGCGCACGAGCCCGCCCCGGGGACGTGGACCATCCGCGTCAGCAGCCAGGCCTCCCGCAGCGGCAGGCCGGTGCACCTGTGGGTGGCCGAGGCGGCGCTCGGCGCCGGAGGCTCGGCGCAGGGGGTCTCGCTGGTGAGCGGAGCGAGCAATCGCTTCCTGGTGGCGACGCCGGCCACGGCCGGCCGGGTGCTGGCGGTCGGCGCGTACGTGACCCGCCTCCGCTGGCGGGACGTGAACGCGGAGCCGGAGCAGTACAGCAATCGCGAGGCGCTCGGCGACCTGGCGTGGTTTTCGGGCCCCGGGCCGCGGCGGGACGGCGTGCAGAAGCCGGACCTCGCCGCTCCGGGGCAGGGCGTCGCGTCCGCGCTCTCCGGCGCGGCGTCGGCCCCCGCGGGGCGCGTGATGCAGGACGGCCGCCACTGGATCCTCGAGGGCACCTCGATGGCGACGCCGTTCGTGACCGGCGCGGTGGCCCTGCTGCTCGAGCGCGACGCCCGGCTCACGCCCGAGGCCGCGCGCGCGCTGCTGGTGGGCGCGGCGCGCATCGACAGCTTCGCCTGGCATCCCTACGACGGACGGGCCAACGGGGCTCCCAACGCGTCGTGGGGCTACGGGAAGCTGTCCGTCCCGGCGGCCCTCGACGCGCTGAGCGCCGCGATGCTCGGCCCCGGCGGCACGATCAACGTCTCGGAGAACCCGGTTCGCGGCTCGCTGGTGGTCATTCACGTGTCCAGCCCGGCAGTGCGGGCCGGCGTCTACACGTTCGGCGGCGCGCTGGTGCGTGACCTCGGGCCGGCGCCCGCCGGACGGTTGCAGTGGGACCTGACGGCGGCCGACGGCCGCCCCGTGGTCAACGGCGTGTACCTGCTGGTGGTGGATCTCGGCGGCACCATCCTGCGCCACCGCCTCTACGTCGCGCGGCGGAGCCCGTGACGCGGCACGCTCCGGTGGCCATCGTCCTGGCCGCGTGCCTGGGAGCGGCGGCTCCCCGCGCGCGCGCCCAGGCCACCGGCACGACGTCGGGGGCCGTGCTCGCCATTCCCGCCACGACGCGCGAGCTCGGGCTGGGCGGCGCCTATGCGGCGGTCATCGGCGACGTGGGCAGCATCTTCGTCAACCCGGCGGGCCTCGCCCCGATCCGAACGGTGGCCTTGGGGCTGAGCTACCAGCGCTACCTGCTCGGCTCGGACCTGGTCAGTGCGGGCGCGGCCTTCGGGGCGGGGCGCTTCGTCCTCGGCGTCGGCGCGAACCTGCTCGACTACGGGCAGGACACCGTGTACCGGCCGGATCCCGCGTTCGGCGGCGACCGGGGCCTGCCGGATCCCGGCGGCGCGATGGCCGGGGCCTACAGCGCCGAAGCGGTGGGCTCGGTCGCCTACCGTCTCGGGATGTTCGCGGTCGGGGTCAACGCGAAGTACCTGAAGGAACACGTCTCGGTGCCCGACACCGCGCTGTACGACGCGTCGGGCCTGGGGTTCGACGCGGGGGCGGCCCTCGCGTTCTTCGACATCGCGGCGCTCGGCGTGGTGGTGCAGAACATCGGCGGCGACCTCAAGACCAGCACCCGGACCGCGGCCCCGCTGCCGCGGACGGTCCGCGTCGGCTTCTCGCTGAACATCGTGGACCCGCAGGGCACGCCGCGTCTGATGGTGGTGGGCGACTGGGTGTCGCCGCGCGGGACCAGCAGCTACTGGGCGTTCGGCGTCGAGGGCGGCGTGGTGGCGGACGGGGTCGGACTGCTGGGAAGGGCCGGCATCGCGACCGGCGAGGCCCCGACGGACCAGCGGTCGCTGGTGTTCGGCGGGACCCTGGTGTTCCACCGCCTCCAGCTGGATTACGGCTACGAGGGGTTCAGCAGCCTGGGCGGCGGCACGTCGCGCTTCGGCGTGAGGTGGTCGCCATAGGCGTCCGGCTCCGCGCGGTCCGACGCATCGTCACGGCGCTGCTGGCCCTGGTGGTGGCTGGCGGCGCCGTCGCGTGGTGCGTGAGCCGGGACGTGCGCTACGTGGCCCGCGCCGCGGTCGAGGAGGCGCTGATCCTGCTGCGGCGGCGCCCGATCGCCGCGGTCGTGGCCGACCCGGCGACCGACCCGGCGACGCGTGCCAAGCTCGAGCTCGTGCTCGCGGCGCGGGGCTTCGCCGCGGATTCGCTGCACCTCGCCGCGCGGCAGACGTACACCACCTACTCCCGGGTCCGGCGCGACACCCTGGTGCTGGTGCTGACCGCGAGCCGGTCGGACCGGCTCGCGGAGCTGACCTGGTCGTACCCGGTCGTCGGGCGGGTGCCCTACAAGGGGTTCTTCCACCGCACCGAGGCGCTGGAGGAGGCCCGGCGCCTCGAGCAGCGGGGGATGGACACCTACGTCCGCGTCTCCGACGCGTACTCGACGCTGGGCTGGTTCAACGATCCGCTGCTCTCGACGATCGTCCGGGACGACTCGGTCGACCTCGCCGCGACGGTGATTCACGAGATCCTGCACAACACGATCTGGGTCAAGGGCGACGTGCCGTTCAACGAGTCGCTGGCGGACTTCGTCGGCTACCGCGGCGCGGAGGCGTTCTTCCGCGCGCGGGGCGACGGCCGGAACGCCGAGCGCGCCGTGGCCCGGTGGCAGGACGAGATCCGCCTCGAGCACTTCTACGATTCGCTGGCGGCGCGGCTGGACCGCCTGTACGCGCAGGGCCTGCCGGCCCCGGCGGTGCGGGAGCGGCGGCAGCAGCTGTTCGCCGAGGCGCAGGCGGACCTGGCCGGCCCGGTCGGCGCGACGCTCCGGACGATCGACGGCCGCTGGCTGGCACGGCGGCCGCTCAACAACGCGGTGGTGATCGCGGCGCGGCTCTACCGCACGGGTCTCGACCGCTTCGAAGCCCTGCTGGCCGCGGAGCGCGGGGACCTGGTGCGGACCATCGGCGTGGTGCGCGAGCGGGTAGCGGGAGCGCGCGATCCCTGGGACGCGCTGGGAGCGGGGCCGGGTCGCTAGCGGCCGGTCAGGCCGAAGGGCCCGTTCCCGACCGTCGCGCCCGCCAGCGCGCCAGCGGATTGGCCGCGATGGCGAGGATCTCGGGATCGACCGGCGCGGCCGCGAGCGGCAGGGCGAGGGCCTCCTCGAGGGAGCGGTGCAGGGCGGCGGGGTCGCCGGCGCACCGCGACGTCCCGATCACGTCCGCCGGCTCGCTCGCGCCGGCGGCCTCCGCGAGCGCGAACGCGTAGCCGCTTCCCCACCGGTCCAGCCGCGCGAGCTGGTGCGCCCACTCCCGCCCTCCTCCGTTCCAGACGGCCACCAGCAGCGGGCGGTCCGCCGGATCGAGCGCCGCGACCGGCAGCAGCTGGGCGCCGATCGCGTGCGCCACCGCCTCGGCCAGCGGCTCGTCCTCCGGCGCCACGCCGCCGCATACGGCGGGGTGCCACTCGAGAGCGTCCACCAGGCCCACGAGCGTGCGGAGGCACGAGGCCAGCAGCGCCGGGACGTCGTCGGCCGGACCCGGGGTCGCCGGATCGGTGCCGGCGTCGAGCAGGACGGCTCCCGTGTCGGCGAACGCCCGCTCCCGTGCGGTGAAGCGCCGCGGCTTCTTCCCGCCGAGCGTCGCGGCCCGTCGGGTCGCCGCGACCTCGCGCTCCGCCTCGCGCCGCGGGACGTCGTGCTCGGCGGACTGCTGCGCGCCCTCGAACGCGACCTCGGCGGCGTCGTACTGGCCGGCCGCGCGGAGGATGTGGCCGCGCAGCATCAGCGTGTCGGTGTGCGGCTCGAGGGCGAACGCGCGGTCGAGCACCAGCAGGGCGCGCGCGTACTCGCCGGCGCGGTACGCGGCGTACGCCATCTCGTGCCAGGCGAGGGCCAGGTTGCCGTCCAGCTCGATGGCCTCCTCGAGGGCGGCGATCGCGTCGCGGGTCCGGCCCAGCTCGGCGAGCGCCGCGCCCTTGATCGCGCGTGGCATCGCCGCCTCGGGGCCGAAGTGGTCCTCGGCCCGCATCGCCAGCTCCAGTGCGTCGTGCAGGCGTCCGTCGCGGCGCAACAGTTCGAACAGCTCGAGCCAGCCCGAGCGCAGCTCCGGGTCGGCGGCGAGCGCCGCGCGGTACGCCTTCTCGGCTTCGGCAGACTTGCCCTCGCGGCTGTGCCAGCGCGCCTTGGCGAGGCCTTCCTCTCCGGGCTGGAACCGGAACACGGCGAACGACGAAGTGAGGCGCATAGTCTGGCGAGGGAGAAGATACAGGCCGCGGGCGACGCGGCCAGTCCGCCGCGCCGGCGCTGGCCCGGCGGGTCGGCGAGCGCTACGTTTCGCGCACGATGAACGCTTCTCTGGTGTCTTTCGTCGAGCGCGAACGGCCTCGTCTGCTCGCCGACCTCTCGGAGTGGCTCACCATTCCGAGCATCAGCGCACAGCCCGAGCACGCCGGCGATTGCCGCAGGGCGGCCGCCTGGCTTGCGGCGCGGCTCCAGCGGCTGGGATTCACCGTCGACACCCTCGAGACCGGCGGGCACCCGATCCTGTGGGCCGTCGGTCCCCAGGTGCCCGGTGCCCCGACCGTGCTGTGCTACGGGCACTACGACGTGCAGCCGCCGGATCCGGTGGGCGAGTGGGTCTCGCCGCCCTTCCAGCCCACGGTGCGGGACGGCCAGCTGTTCGCGCGCGGCACGGCCGACGACAAGGGCCAGGTGTACACGGTGGTCGCCGCGCTCGAGGGGCTCAAGGCCGCGCGCGGCGCCTTCCCGGTCAACGTCCGTTTCCTGATCGAGGGCGAGGAAGAGACCGGCTCGAAGGGACTGACCGAGCTGCTGACGCGGGAGCCCGAGCGGACCCGCGCGGACGCGGTCCTGGTGACCGACACCAACATCGTCGCGCCCGGCCGGCCGAGCGTGGACGCCGCCCTCCGCGGCATCATCCACGCCGAGATCCACGTGCGGACGCTGGCGGCCGACCTGCACAGCGGGCTGTATGGTGGGGCCGTGCCCAACGCGATCGAGACGCTGTGGCACCTGCTCGAGAAGCTCAAGGGAGAGGACGGTCGCGTCCGGATCCCGGGCTTCTACGACCGCGTCAAGCGACCGTCGGCCGCCGAGCTGAAGGCCTGGCGGTCCCTGCCCGTCAAGGAGCGGGGCTTCCGGGAGGAAGCCGGCGCCAAGGCGCTCGTCGGCGAGCGGAAGTACAGCTTCTTCGAGCGCGTGTGGTCGCGGCCGACGTTCGAGGTGCACGGCATCGTGGGCGGGTACACCGGCGCCGGCAGCAAGACCGTGGTTCCCGCCGAGGCCACCGCGAAGATCTCGCTGCGCCTCGTCCCCGACCAGCGGGCGAAGGACGTCGCGGCCCGGCTGGTGAAGGCCGTCAAGCGCGCGGCCCCGAAGCACGCGGACGTGACGGTCACCGTCTTCTCGACCGTGGACCCGGCGCAGACCAGGCTCGATTCGCGCGCCTACCGCGTCCTGGACCGGGCGTTCCGCGAGGTGTGGGGCCGGGGGATCGCGCCGATCCGCAGCGGGGGCTCCATCCCGATCGTGCCGCTGCTCCAACAGCGGAGCGACGCGGTGCTGATCTGCGGCGTCGGCCTGCCGGACGACCGGCTCCACGCGCCGAACGAGAAGCTCACGCTCGACCAGATATGGAAGGGCGTGGTGCTGTTCGGGCGGTTCTTCGAGATGATGGCGGATGATACCAAGTAGGGAGTAGTCAGTCTGTCGGTGACGGGGCAGTTGCGCGACGCACCGTTGCGAGTGGTCGGGAGTCGCGAGTGAAGAGGGGCGAGTCCAATGTCACTGCCGACATCCGGACTCGCCCCTCACGTCTCCCGGCTCGTAACCGCTCGCGTCTCGGCGTCTCGCACCTACCGGCTCCACTGACCTTCTCGCCTCTCCTTGCTTCACGTCCGGGGCCCGCGCCTCATCCTGGCCGGGTCCGGCCTCCCGTAGCGCTCCTCGGTCCACGGGTCGCCGCGCATGTGGTACCCGTTCTGCTCCCAGAAGCCGGGCCAGTCGCCTTCCATCAGCTCCAGGCCGCGCACCCATTTCGCCGACTTCCAGAAGTAGAGATGCGGCACCAGCAGCCGGGCGGGGCCGCCGTGCTCGGGCAGGAGCGGCTCGCCGTCGAAGTGGGTCGCGATGAGATTGGCGTCGCGGGCCAGGTCGGACAGCGGGAGGTTGGTGGTGTAGTCCTCCTCCGCGCGCACGAGCACGTGCGAGGCGTTGGGACGCACGCCCGCCCGCTCGAGCAGGAGCTGCACCGGCACGCCGGAGAACGTGTTGTCGAACCGCGACCAGGTCGTCACACAGTGGATGTCGCACAGCACGTCGCGCCGGGGGAGCGCGGCGAATTCCGCCCACGTGATCTCGAACGGGCGGTCTACCTCGCCGAAGACGTGGAAGGTCCAGCGGGCGAGGTCCGCGCGCGGCACGCGGCCGTAGTGCAGCACCGGCCACTTCACCGTCTCGATCTGGCCGGGAGGCAGGCGCGCCCGGTCCCTGGTGCGGACGTCGAGCTTGTCGGACATCAACCAAGATAGCAGCGTCGGTCGGCAACTCTGCAACGGTGCGACTTCGTAGTAGATTCGCTCGTGCCCCAGCGCGAGCCCCTCTCTCCTCCGCTCCTGGCGGTCGGCTGCGTCCTCGCGGCCCTCCCGGCGGCGTGGCTCGTCCTGGCGTCCGACGTCCTGATCGGGAGCGCGGCGGGCAGCGTGCTCGGATTCGGCGGGACCGGCCTCGCGCTCTCGCCAGTTTTCACCGTGGTGCCCGCGCATGCGTGGGAGGGAACCCACCCCGCAACCCTGTGGGTGATGGCCCTCCTGGCCGGGCCGGTGGGCGCGGCGCTGGTGGGGTTGCTCCTCTTCGGGGCCACGCAGCTGGTGCGGACCGCGGCGTGGCTCCGGGTGCTGGCCCTCGAGTGGGCCGCCTTCGCGACGCTCCGGCTTCCCGCCCTCCTCTTCGCCGGGGTCGCGCCGGGGACCCCGGGACCGGTGAACGAGGTCTACCGCAGGCTCGGCGAGCCGCAGAGCGGTCGCTGGGCGATCGCGTTGCTGGCGCTGCTTGCCCTGTGGGGTGCGGACGCGTCGGTGGCGCGGCTGGCGCTGGGCGCCGGCGCCGGCTGGATGCGGACCGACGGCCGTCCGTTCCGGCGCCGCCTGGTGCGGATCGTGGCCGGGTACCCGGCGATGGTGGCGCTGGCCGGCTGGAGCGTCGTCGCGCCGTGGGCGCCGGCGCCCTGGATGGCCGGCTGGCTGCTCCTCGCCCTGGTCGCGCTGCACGCCCTGACGCCCTGACGCCGGCCCCTGTAACCTTTTTCGGCTCCGGCGCGTCTTATAGGGTGTAGGTCCTCGACTCTTCCTTACAGTAACGCGAGTGGGGCGCCGGCCTCAACCGCCCGAGCCCCACTCGCGCCTCTTCTTCACGCGGTCGTCATTGCCGGGTCGAACGTCTCGACCCCGGAGAAGCCGAACGTCTGCACGAAGGCGTCCACGATGGCGTCGCGCGTCCGCCCCATCAGCTCGTCCTCGCCGGCCGGGGCGCGGGCGTCCGATCGCCCGAGCTCCCTGGCCAGGCTGGTCATCACGACGTCGGGAATGCCGCACGGCACGATCAGGTCGAAGGCGGCGAGGTCGGCGGTGACGTTGAGCGCGAACCCGTGCCACGTGACCCACTGGCGCACGTGGATCCCGATGCTCGCAATCTTGCGTCCGCCGGTCCACACGCCGGTGTAGCTCGCCCGCCGCTCGGCTGGCACGCCGAAGCGGGCCAGGGCCGTGAACAGCGCCTCCTCGAGCTGGCGCAGGAACCAGTGCAGGTCCTTGCGGTGCGCCGCGAGGTCGAAGATCGGATAGCCGACGAGCTGGCCGGGCCCGTGGTAGGTGACGTCGCCCCCGCGCTCGATCTCGAACACCTCGATGCCGCGCCGCCGCAGCGCCTCGGGCGCGACGGGGAGGCTGGTCTCGCGCGTGCCCCGGCCGAGGGTGACGACCGGCGGATGCTCGAGCAGCAGCAACACGTCGGACGCGAGCCGGCCGGCGATCCGGTCCTCGGCGATCGCGCGCTGGCGGCTCAGGGCTTCGCCGTACGGCACCAGGCCGAGCCGGGCGACCGCGAGCCGGCCGCCGCTCACCGGGCCGGCCCCGCGGCGTCGACGAACACCCGGCGGGCCACCAGGGCGACCACCAGGCACAGCGCGGCCACGGCCGCCAGACCGGCCCGGCCGGCGAGCTCGTGTGCCGGAAGGGTGGCGCCGGCCACCAGCGCGGTGCCCATCACCGCCATCATCGCCAGCGCCGCGCGGCGGAACGCGCCGCCGACCGACCGGCCCACCGCCCACGCCACCAGGGCACCGGCGACGACCCCGCCGGAACCGGCCACCGCTGGCCCGATCGCGGGCATGATGGGAGAGGATGCTTGGGAGGGCGTGGCGAGCGCATGGCCGCTCATCGCGAACAGCACCAGCGCCACCACGGCGCCGCCCACGGCCGAGCCGACCACGATGGCGGCCAGTGCGCTCCCGACGGGCGGCGGGAGCTTCAGATGTGGATCACCCGGCCCATCGCGTCGAGCGCCGCCTCGGCGATGGCCTCGGAGAACGTGGGATGCGCGTGGATGGCCAGCTCGATCTCCTCGACCGTGTACTCGTTGGCCCGCGCGACCACCAGCTCGTGGATCAGCTCGGTCGCGTGCGCGCCGGCGATGTGCGCGCCGAGGATCTCGCCGTACTGCTTGCCGCTGATGATCTTGACCAGCCCGTCGGTCTCGCCCGCCGTCCGGGCGCGGCCGCTCGCGCTGAACGGGAACCGGCCCACCGTGTACTCCAGCTTGCGCTCCTTGCACTGCTCCTCGGTGAGGCCGACGCTGGCGACCTCGGGATGGCAGTAGGTCGCGCCCGGCACGCCGCTGTAGTCGATGGGGTGCGGCTTGAGACCCGCGATCGCCTCCGCGGCGACCACGCCTTCACGGCTGCCCTTGTGCGCCAGCAGCGGCGGACCGGCCACGTCGCCGATCGCGTAGACGCCCGGCGCGGTGGTCTGCATCGCGCCGTCCACCTGGATGAAGCCGCGCTCGGTGAGCTTCACGCCCGTGGACTCGAGGCCGAGGTTCTCGGTCAGCGGGGCGCGGCCGGTCGCGATCAGCACCTTCTCCACGGTCACGGTCTGCGGCTTGCCGCCGGCGGCGTAGGTGATCGTCACGCCGGCCTTGCCCTTCTCGACCTTCTGGATCTGCGCGCCCGCGACCACCGCGATGCCGCGCTTCTTGAACGCCTTGGCCACCACATCCGACATCTCCGCGTCCTCGATCGGGAGGATGCGCGGCAGCACCTCGAGCAGCGTGACCTGGCTGCCGAAGGCGTTGAACACGTCGGCGAACTCGCACCCGACGGCGCCAGCGCCGACCACGGCGAGCGTCTTGGGGGCGGCCTCGAGCAGCAGCGCCTCGTCGCTCGAGATCATCGTGGTCCGGTCGATCTTGAGCCCGATCTGCGGCAGGTCCTTGGGGCGGGAGCCGGTCGCGATCACGACGGCCTTCGCCGCGGTCAGCTCGACCGTGCCGCCCTCGGCCTTCGCCACCGCGACCTTCCGGCCCGGCAGCAGCTTCCCGGTGCCCTTCACCAGCTCGATCTTGTGCTTCTTGAACAGGAACTCGACGCCCTTGGAGTTCTGGTCGGCCACCCGCCGGGAACGCTTCATCGCCACGCCGTAGTCGGTCTGGACCTCGCCGGCGGTGACGCCGAGGTCCTTGGCGTGGCGCATCAGGTTCGCCACTTCGGCCGAGTGGAGCAGGGCCTTGGCGGGGATGCAGCCGATGTTCACGCACACGCCGCCGAGCTTCTCCTTCTCGACCACGCCGACGGTGAGCCCGAGCTGCGCCGCCCGGATGGCCGAGACGTAGCCGCCGGGGCCGGCGCCGATGAAGACCACGTCGAAAGTCGTCGCCACGGAGACTCCTAGAGCAGCATCGCGAGAGGATTCTCGAGCATCAGCTTCACGGTCTGCAGGAACTTCGCGCCGGTCGCGCCGTCCACGACGCGGTGGTCGCACGACATCGTGACGCGCATCGTGCGCCGCACCGCCAGCTGGCCGTCGGCCGCCACCGCGCGCTGGGCGATGCGCCCCACGGCGAGGATGCCTGCCTCCGGCGGGTTGATGACCGCGGTGAACTCGTCGATGTCGAACATGCCGAGGTTCGAGACGCTGAACGTGGCGCCCGTGTACTCCTCGGGCGCGAGCCGGCGCGCGCGCGCCCGCTCCGCGAGCGCCTTCGACTCCGCCGCGATCTCCAGCAGGCCCTTGCGGTCGGCGTGCCGGATCACCGGCGTGATGAGGCCGTCCTCGACCGCGACCGCCATCCCGACGTGCACGTCGCCGTAGTAGCGGATGCGGTCCTCGAGGAAGGACGCGTTCACCGCGGCGTGCTGCCGAAGCGCGAGGGCCACTGCCTTCACGATCAGGTCGTTGAACGAGACCTTGTACGCGTCGCCCAGCCCGGCCAGGTGCTGCCGCGCCTCCCAGGCGCGCTCCATCTCGATCTCGCTGGTGAGAAAGAAGTGCGGGACCGGACCGATCGACTCGCTGAGCCGGCGCGCGATCGTCTTCCGCATGGTGGTGAGCGGGACGTCGCGGACGCCGCCCGGCGGCACGGCGAGGGCCGGCACCACCGCGAGGGCAGGGGCGGCCGCCGCGGCGGGAGCGGGGCGGGTCGCGCCGACGGCGTCCACGTCGCGCCGGGTGATGCGCCCGGCGGGACCGGTGCCGGGGACGAGCCTGAGGTCCAAGCCGCGTTCCGCGGCGAGCCGACGTGCCAGGGGCGAGGATCGAACGCGAGACGAAGCGTTGGTGGTTGGTGGGTGGTCGGTGGTGGCGGGCACGGCGGCCGCGGCAACAAGGGCCGGAGCCGGGGCCTTCGCGCCATTCTGCACCGGCCCTGCGCTCCCCGACACCCTACCGCCTACAACCGGGGAGGGCGGGGTCGCGGGGAGGACCACCGAGATGTCCTCGTCCTTGCCGCCCACGATGGCCACGACGGCCCCGACCGGCACGGTGGCGCCCTCGCCGAGGACGATCTTGCGGAGCACGCCGTCCTCGCGGGCCACCAGCTCCATCACGGCCTTGTCGGTCTCGACCTCCGCCAGGGTCTCGCCCGACTTCACGGCCTCGCCCTCCTGCTTCTTCCACGCCACCAGCCGCCCCTCCTCCATAGTGGGCGACAGCGCCTCCATCACGATCTTGGTGGCCACGTCAGCCGAGGTAGAGGACCTGCTTGGCGGCCGCGACGACCTTGGCCGCGTCGGGCTTCGCGAGCTTCTCGAGCTGGCGGTTGTACGGCATCGGCACGTCGGCGCCCGTCACCCGCAGCACCGGCGCGTCGAGGTCGTCGAACGCCTCGCGCTGGATCCCGTCCACGATCGAGGCGCCGATGCCGGCGACCGGCCATCCCTCCTCGACCACGACGCAGCGGTTCGTCTTCCGCACCGATGCCAGGATCGTGGGCAGATCGAGCGGGCGCAGGGTGCGAGGATCCACGACCTCCGCGCTCACCCCCTCCTTCGCCAGCTCCTCGGCGGCCCGCAGCGCGACGGCCACCATCTTGGCGTGGGCCACGAACGTGACGTCGGTCCCCGGCCGCTTCACTTCCGCCACGCCCAGCGGGATGAGATGCTCGCCGTCCGGCACCTCGCCCTTCTGGTTGTACAGCATCTCGCCTTCGATGAAGATCACCGGGTTGTCGTCCCGGATCGCGCTCTTGAGGAGCCCCTTCGCGTCCGCGGGGGTCGCCGGAGTCACCACCTTGAGGCCGGGGACGTGCGCGTACCACGCCTCGAACGACTGCGAGTGCTGGGCGGCGAGCTGCAGGGCGGCCCCGCCGGGTCCGCGGAACACGATCGGGATCGGGATCTGGCCGCCGGACATGTAGAGCATCTTCGCGGCGGAGTTCACGACCTGGTCGAGCGCGAGCAGGGCGAAGTTGAACGTCATGAACTCGATCACCGGCCGGAGCCCCGCCATCGCGGCGCCCACTCCGACGCCCGCGAAGCCCAGCTCGGTGATGGGCGAGTCCACCACCCGCATCGGGCCGAACTCCTCGAGCAGCCCGCGGCTCACCTTGTAGGCGCCCTGGTACGCGCCCACTTCCTCCCCCATCAGGAAGACGTTCTGGTCCCGCACCATCTCCTCGCGGAGGGCCTGGTTCAGGGCGTCGCGGTAGGTGAGGACCGGCATCAGGACGTGGTCTCGCGGTACACGTCCGTGAGCAGCGCCTCGGGCGGCGGATCCGGGCTCTCGTCGGCGAAGCGCACCGCGTCGTCGCACTCGTCGGTCACCTCGGCCTCCATCGTCTGCCAGCGCTCGTCGTCCAGCAGGCCGTCGGCGCGCAGCTTGTCGGCGAAGGTGTGGATCGGGTCCTTCGCCTTGGCCTGCTCGACCTCGTCCTTGGTGCGGTAGTGGCCGTGGATCGGATCCGACATCGAGTGGCCCATGAAGCGGTAGGTGCGGATCTCGAGCAGCGTGGGCACGTAGCGCTCACGGGCGCGCTGCGCCGCGCGGGCCACTGCGTCCCGCACCTTCAGCACGTCCATCCCGTCCACGACCTCGGCCGGCATGTCGTACGAGCAGGCACGCTGCGCCACGTCGTAGATCGCGGAGGCGCGCTCGAGGGCGGTGCCCATCCCGTAGCGGTTGTTCTCGCAGATGTAGATCGCGGGCAGCCGCCACACCGCCGCCATGTTCAGTGCCTCGTGGAAGGCGCCGTTGTTCACCGCGGCCTCGCCGAAGAACCCGACCGACACCTGGTCGCCCTCGCGGTACTTGATCGCGAACGCCACGCCGGTCACGAGCGGGATGTGGCCGCCCACGATGGCGTGTCCGCCGAGGAAGTTGGTGGCGGCGTCGAAGATGTGCATCGAGCCGCCCTTGCCCCCCGAGCTGCCGGTGGCCTTGCCGAACAGCTCCGCCATCACCGCCCGAGCCGAGACGCCGCGCGCCAGCGCCTGCCCGTGCTCGCGGTAACTGGTCATGATGTAGTCGTCGGGGCGGAGCGCGGCCATCGTGCCGACGGCCACCGCCTCCTGCCCGATGTACAGGTGGCAGAAGCCGCCGATCTTGCCGTGGGCGTAGCCCTCCGCGGCCTTCTCCTCGAAGCGGCGGATCAGCAGCATGTCGCGCAGCATCCGGCGCAGCACCTCCGGGTCGGAGGGCGGCGCGTGCTCGAGCGCGGCGGCGGTCACGGTCATTGCCGAGGGCCCCTCACCCGCCCGCGGCCGCACGCCGGGTCTGCTCCCAGGCGTGGTACGAGGACCGCACCAGGGGACCGGACTCGACGTGGCGGTATCCCAGGTCGCGGCCGATGCGCGCCAGCTCCGCGAACTCGTCGGGCGTGTAGTAGCGGGCGACCGGCAGGTGCGAGGCCGAGGGGCGCAGGTACTGCCCGATGGTGAGGAGGTTCACGTCCGACGCGCGCAGGTCCCGCATCGCCGTCACCAGCTCGTCCCACTCCTCGCCCAGGCCCACCATCACGCCGGACTTGGTGACCAGCGCCGGGTCCATCGCCCGGGCGCGCGCCAGCAGCTCCAGCGCCCGATCGTAGCGCCCGCCCGGCCGCGCCAGGCGGTACAGCCGCGGCACCGTTTCGAGGTTGTGGTTCAGCACGTCGGGCTTGGCGTCGACCACGATCCGCAGCGCCGTCTCGCGGCCCTTGAAGTCGGGGATCAGCAGCTCGAGCGACGCGCCGGGCAGGCGTGCGCGCGTCTCCGCGACGACGGCGGCGAACTGCTCGGCGCCCCCGTTCGGGAGGTCGTCGCGGTCCACCGACGTCACCACCAGGTACTCGAGCCCCATCGCGGCCGCCGCCTCGGCGAGCCGCCGGGGTTCCCCGGCGTCGAGCGGGAGCGGCGTCCCGTGCGCGACCGCGCAATAGGCGCAGTTCCGCGTGCACAGGTCGCCGAGGATCATGAACGTCGCCGCGCGGTGCTCCCAGCACTCGCCGACGTTCGGGCAGTGCGCCTCTTCGCAGACGGTGTGGAGCCGAAGATCGCGCATCACCCGGCGCACCTGCGCGTAGTTCGCCCCGCCGGGCGCCCTGACCTTCAGCCAGGCCGGCTTGCGGGCGGCCGGACCGTCCGGTGCGAGCCGCTCGCCCTGTCGCGTGCTGATCTGGACGAGTGGGAGAGGCGCGGTTGTCATTGGAAGCGGGAAACATAGCCGCGCCGCGGAGGGCGGGCCAGAGCGCCTCAACCGTCCGGTTGACGCGCCTTGAGTTGCTTCAGCTCCTGCTCGATCGTCGGCGGGACGAGCAGGTTGTCGGCGATCTCCGCGATCTCGTCGGCGCGGCGCCACTCGCGCTCCAGCTCGCGCACCTCGGCCTGCTCGTCCACCGCCATCTCGAGCGCGAGCCCCTGGGCGCCCTTGAGGCTGGAGACGGCGATCTCGGCGCGGGTGGCGGTGGCGATCAGCTCCTGCGGGCCCCCGGCCCGCTCGACCACCGAGGCCGCCTCCTCCGCCTTGCGCTTGACCTTCCGGCCCTTCTTCAGGTTGACGTAGGTGAGGCCGTGCCGCAGGGCGCGCTCGGCGTCGCCGCCCTCCAGCATCGCACCGACGCTCTCGCAGCGCGGGCAGCGCAGCAGCAGGGCGAGGTCCTGGTGCACGGTGCGCGACAGCCGGGCGTGCTGCACGTGCCGGGCGCGGAGCACCATCACGGCGCCGCAGTGGCCGCAGACCGGCGGCTCGATGCCGACCTTGCGGCGGCCCACCAGGCCGGTGTAGAGGGCGTCGCCGATGCGGGGATACTGCATCATGATCCATCCCATGCTGCCGCCGGTCGCCACGTTGGTGGCGATGGTGACGCCGACGAAGGCCAGGGTGACGGGCAGGACCACCTTGAGGCGCTCGCGCTCGCGTGCCTTGAGCCGCTCGCCGTAGCGCCAGCCCGCCATCTCGACGCGCGGAGGCTTGCCCACCCGGACGACGTCGTAGGCCCCCGACCGCACCAGCGCGACCTGGTCGGTGGTGGCGGCCACCCGGCCGCCGGCCGCCATGCGCTCGAGCGCGGCGACCGTGTCCAGGCGGTCGTGTACCGTGGTGAGGTTCCAGCGCGCGCACCGCTGGCAGATGACCCACGCGCGGCTCTTCCAGCCGTCGTAGGCGAACCGCCGGCCCACGCCGAGGCCGGTGGGGCCGCCGTCTCCGCCGAGGGCGCCGGAGCAGAAGGCGCAGGTCTGGTACATCGCTTCCGCCCTACGAGCGCCGATCGAATCTGGTGACGTCGCAGGGGCTGATGTCCCACGCCGTGGCGCCCTCGACGACGAGATCGCGCACGATCTCGCCGGTCAGCGGCCCGAGGAGAATGCCCTTGCGGCCGTGGCCGGTGGCGTACCACAGGCCCGTCACCTCGGGGTCGGGGCCGATGAGCGGCCGGCCGTCGGGCGTGACGGGCCGGAGGCCCGCCCAGCTGCGATGGATGCGCTGCCCGGCCATCGCGGGCAGCAGCGCCGCGGTGCCCGTGAAGATGGTGCCCAGGCCGCCCGGGGTCGTGTCCTTCGCGTAGCCGGCGCTCTCCATCGTGGAGCCGAGCAGGGCGTCGTCGCCGCGCGGGACGATGTAGACGTGGGCGCCGAACAGGACGCCGGTGGGCTCGCCGGCGGGCCAGGTGACGACCGCCATCTGCCCGCGGATCGGCTCGACCGGCAGGCGGCGCGGCAGGCCGCGCAGCGCTCCCGACCAGGCGCCGGCCGCGACGACGGCGCCGCCCGTGCCGTAGCGGCGGCTGCGCGTCACGACGGCCGTCACGCGGCCGGCGACGACGACGATCTCGGTCGCTTCCTCGTGGTCCGCCACCTCGACGCCGTGGCGCACGGCGTCCGCGAGCAGGGCCGCCGTCAGCGAGACGTTGTTGACGCGCGCGTCGTCCGGGGCGAGCAGGGCGCCCCGGGCCGCGGGGCTGATGCCCGGATGGCGACGCTCCAGGGCGCGGCGGTCCAGCCACTCGGCCGTGAGTCCCACGGCGCGCTGCGCGGCGACCTGGGCCTCGAGCGCGGCCGCCTCGTCGTCGGCGAGGGCGACCTGCACGCTGCCGCCGCCGAAGTAGCCGACGTTGACGCCGGTGCGGCGGTCGAGCTCGCGCACCAGCTCCGGGTAGCGCTCGCGGGCGGCGATGGCGAGCGGCAGGAGGGGGTCGTCCACCCCCACCTCGACCTGCGGCGTCAGCATCCCGGCTGCGGCGCCCGATGCCTCGGCGCCCGGCATCGCGCGCTCGAGCAGCAGCACGCGCCGCCCGCGCGCCGCGAGGGTGCGCGCGGTGGCGGCACCCACGATGCCGCCGCCGATGACCACGCAGTCGTACGGGGTCCCGCTCACGGCGTGCTTGCGCGAAACCCGCCCCCCGGTACCTTCGTAGGGCGGGTCAGGACAGGAACGGGAGGCGTCGGATGCTCCGGAAAGTGCTGGGCTTTGCGATTCTGGCGGTGGTGGCGTTCATCGTCCTCAGGCTGGCGCTCGGCCTCCTGAAGGTCGTGATCGGGCTCGCCTGGACCGTGCTGATGCTGGCGCTGGTGGGCCTGGTGATCTACTGGGTGATCAAGCTCATCTCGCCGGGCACCGCCCGGCGCGTGAAGGACATGATCTCGGGAGAGCGGTCGGCGGGCGGCGACCTGTAGCCCGCGAGGGCCCGGGACGATGGGATGCGAGCGCCCCGGCATGCCGGGGCGCTCGCGCGTTCCCGGGGCCCTCACCGCCACGGCTCCACGGTGCTCGAATGCACGTGCCGGATCCTCCACCGCGCGCCGCGCCGCTCGAGGATCATGGTCGCCCGCCCCCGCTCGCCGCCCTCGGCGCCGGCGCCGGTCCACTGGTAGATGGCCACCACCCACGCGAACTCGCCCGCGATCTGGATGCGCACGTCCTCGACGCTGCCGGCGCCCCGCCCCAGCACGGCCGCGAGGCGCGGCGGCCGGGTCACCGCGATGCCGGTGGCGATGAAATCGGCGCCGGGCGCCAGCAGCGTGTCGGCGGACGAGTCGCCGCGCGACTCCGCGGCGATGAAGCCGGTGACGACGTCGCGGGCCACGGCGGCCTCGCGGAGCGGATCGTAGGGCAGCGGGGACCGGGGCGCGCCGCGGGCCGCGCACGCCGCGAGCACCAGCGCCGCCGCGGTGGCGACGGGGAAAAACGGGCGCCGCGCGGGCGGCGCGACGGACGCCTCCGCTGCCTGCGCGGCCCCCGCCGGCGCGCTAGCGGCGCGCCAGGGCCGCATCGACGCCCCAGACGATCAGCGGCATCAGCAGCTCGTGGTGGCCGGTGAGCAGGTAGCCCTTGCCCCCGTGCTGGGTCGGTCGCTGGACCACGTTGAGCCGCGGCCGGTAATGGCGGATCATGTCGCAGTCCACCGCCGTGAAGCCCGTCGGCTTCCCGCCGCCGAGGTTGCGGGCCACGGTGAGCGCCTTGAGGAACACCTCCGGCATGATCACGGCGCTGCCGAAGTTGAGCACCACGCCGCCGTCGTGGAGGGCCGGCACCGCGGCCGCGAGCCGGCGGAAGTCCCGGAAGCTCAGCTCGCCGGTCGCGGCGCCGTCGGCCCCGGGATGCTGGTGGATGATGTCCGCGCCGAGCGCCACGTGCACTGTCGCGGGCGTGCCGCGGCGCAGCGCCGCCATCAGCACGCACTGGGTCCGGCCCGGCACCGTCCTGCGGCGCTCCAGCCACCGGCCGAGCGACTCCCCGAGCCCCAGGCCCTCGTCCCGGCCGGCGGCGATGGCGGCGTTCATCTCGGCCCCCGTCTCCTCCGCCATGCCGAACGTGCCGTCGCCCAGGCCGGCCGCCACGTCCTCGCTGGTGCCGCCGAACGCGGCCAGCTCGAAATCGTGGATGGCGGCGGCCCCGTTCATCGCCACGTGCGTGAGGACGCCCCGGTCGAGGAGGTGCACCAGCAGCGGCCCGAGGCCGACCTTGATCACGTGGCCGCCGATCATGGCGACGACGGCACGGCGGCCGGCCGCGGCGGCGACGTCGGCGATCACCGCGCGGAGATCCCGCGCGGCGAGGATGTCCGGCAGCGAGTCGAGGAACGCGTCGAAGCCGCGCTCGCCGCGCGGGGGCGCCTTGGCGAGGAGCGCCGGGTCCACCTTGTTCGGCCGCCGGGCGATGGGCACGGTCCGGATCCGCGACAGGTCCGCCTCCGGGATGCGGCCCCGGTCGTCCGTCATCCCGTCACCTCCGGCTGCGCAGCGCCATCGACAGCGACCCGAGCGACAGGTGGGTCTTGATGACCAGCGGAACGCGGGTGGAGTCGGCGGCGAGATACACCACCGCCTGCCCCCCCTCCGCGAACAGGCCGCGGCTCCTGAACACGGGGCGCACGGCGATCGCCGCGAACCGGCCCGCCGGCGTGTCCACCGAGTCGTTGGACAGCACGGTCAGGGTCACCGGGTTCCGGTCGGGCTTGAAGTAGCGGTCGAACGAGTAGGTCTGCCCCACCTCCAGCGGCACGGTGCGCGCGAAGTAGAAGAACGACGCGTCGTCGAGCGGCCGGGCGGTCGTGGGCAGGCTGTCCTTGCCGTCCTGGATGAAGTAGCCGGAGTCGGCGTGGATCTCGTAGGTGTGGTAGTAGCGGCTGCCGTTCTCGTTGTTGTTCTGGATGAAGCGCAGCGAGGTGAGGTCGGCGACGCTGAACCACGACTCGAGGGTGTCGGTCATCGAGTAGAAGAACGCGGCGCGGCCCCGGATCACGAAGGCGACGTGGTAGGCCGGTGTCCCGCGCACCGTGTCGATGCCGAGGACCTGCATCGTGGCGCGGCCGACGTGGAAGATTCCGAACTTCACGTCGTACTCGAGTCGCTCGCCCGGGGTGAACGGGTAGACCGCCGCGGCGACTCCCTGCGGCCGGTCGGGGGCGCGGCCGGCCGGGACCGGCGGGGTCCGGTCCAGGGCGAGGAAGGCGACCACGGCCGCGAGCGCCGCCGCGCGCGTCACGGCGAGGACGCGGTCCGCGAGTGCGGCGGCGGGGCGGCGGGCCGCGAGCCGGACCGGCGGCCACGCCGGGACGGGCCGCCGTGCCCGGATCCGGGGTGCGCGGACGGCTGGCCGGGTGCCGGCGCGGCGGTCCGGTGGCGGCGCGCCATCCTCCAAGTCGCCCATGCCGAGCGGAGCGGGTGGGCGCGGGAAGGCCGGTGGCGCGCCGCGGCCGGGCTCGACGAGGCCACCACCTCGACCCGGCGGGCGTGCCGCGAGATCTCGAGCAGCAGCTCGGCGTCGGCCGCCCAGCCGTCGGCCCGGAGCAAGGCCCGGCTCCCCCGCTCCGAGAGCGTGCGGGCGAGCGTCACCACTCGCATGGCCTTGAGCGAGCACACCCAGTCGAGCGGGCAGTCGAGCACGCCCGCCCGGTGGCGCCGCAGCAGCGCGGGCAGGAGCCGCCGCGCCAGCCCCTCGCCTCGGGTCAGTCCACGGCGGCGCCGGTAGTCGGCGAGCGCGAGGTCCGCGCCGCTCTCGATCCGCTTGACCAGTTCGGGGATGTCGTCGGGCGAGTCGGAGAAGTCGGCCTGCAGCAGCACGGCCAGGTCGCGGCGCGGCCGGTCGGTGCGTGCCACCGCCAGCCGCAGCAGCTCCTCGACGCTGCGGGCGTAGCCCCGGCGCTCGCGGTGCGTCACCAGCGTCAGCGGCAGCGCCCGTGCGTACGGGGCGAGCACGTCGTCGGTCCCGTCGGTCGAGCCGTCGTTCACCACCAGCAGCTGGTACTCGCGCGCGAAGGTGGTGAAGACCTGCCGCACCTTCCAGAGCAGCAGCCCGACCGTCGCCGCCTCGTTGTAGGCGGGGACCAGGACGTAGATCATGACATCAAGTATGCAGGGGGAAGGCTGTCAGTGAACAGGGCAGCGCCAGACGGCAACTTGTCAGTGGTTCCCCGTTGCCAGAAGTGAGAGGCCAGACCAGTGGTTCCGTACTGGCAACTGGTCTGGCCCCCGGACGCTTGCGACTGGCAACCACTGCTCCCTTGCCGTCTGGCCACTACGTGGTCAACCGGCCTCCGAGGTCTGGTCTCTCCCCAGCGCCATCGCCAGCACCTGTCTCAGCTCGGCCAGCTTGAAGGGCTTGTGGAGCACCGGCCGGCCGGCCCGCTCCAGGAACGCCATGGTGTCGTCGCGCACCGTGTCGCCGGTCGAAAACACGACCCGCTCGGCGGCGTCCGGCGCCTCGCGGCTCAGCCGCTCGTACAGCTCGCGGCCCCCCAGGTTGGGCATCCGCACGTCGGTGACGATCAGGTCGTAGCCGCCCTCGCGCGCGCGGGCGACCGCCTCCTCGCCGTCGGTCGCGACGTCGACCCGGTGGCCCCAGGCCTCGAGCGTGGCCCGCATGTAGTGGAGGATGTGGGGCTCGTCGTCCACCAGGAGGATGCGGCCCGACCCCGGACTCGGGGTCTCGGGCGCCGGCGCGGCCGGCGCGGGGGCGTGCGCGGCGGGCAGCTCGACCGTGAAGGTCGCCCCCTGGCCCGCGCACGACCGCAGCAGGATCCGGCCGCCGTGCTCCTTCACGATGCCCTGGCAGATCGAGAGTCCGAGCCCCGTGCCTTCCCCCTCGCCCTTGGTGGTGAAGAACGGCTCGAACACCCGCTGCTGCAGCTCCTCCGGGATGCCGGGACCGTCGTCCGTCACGTCCACCGCTACGCCCTCCAGGCGGCGGCGCGCGTGCACGTCGATCCGGCCCCCGCCCGCGCGGCCGGTGGAGGCAATGGCCTGGGCCGCGTTGTTCGTGAGGTTGAGAAACACCTGCAGGAGCTGGTTCGGGTCGGCGTCGATCTCGGGCAGGTCGGGCTCCAGGCTCAGGGCGATCTCGACGTGCAAGCCGAGCAGCTGGTTGCGCAGCAGCGCCACGGTGCGCTCGAGCACGGTGGCGATCGGCAGTGGCCGGCGGCCGCGCTCCTGGCGGCGCGCGAACGTGAGCAGGTTCTTCACGATGGCGGCGGCGCGCTGCGCCTCCTGCTGGATGACCCGCAGCGGCTGCGCGAGGTGCGCCGGCACGTCGCCGCTCTCCACCAGGTAGTCCGCGAAGCCGAGCACCGAGGCCAACGGGTTGTTGAGCTCGTGGGCGACGCCCGCGATCAGCTGCCCGATGGCGGTGAGCTTCTCCGACTGGATGAGATGGTCCTGGAGCCGGCGCGTTTCCGTGTGGTCCTCGATGATGACCACGGCCGACTCGTCGTCGTCTCCCTTCAGGGCCAGCGCGCTCACCGAGTAGATCCGGTGCTCCTGCCGGACCTCCGTGACGCCCGCGGAGCCGGGCGCCGCGATGGCGGTGCGCACCGGCTCGATCCACACCGGCGGCAGCAGCGCGGACCAGGGACGGCCGGGGAGCGCGGTGACCGGCGTGGCGGCGAGGGTGGCGAAGGCGCGGTTGGCGCGCCGCACCAGGCCGCGGCCGTCCACGATGCAGATGGCGTGGCCGATCGCGTCCGCCATCTCCTCCCACTCGCGCTTGCCGACCGAGAGGAGCGAGAAGAGCTGCGTGTTCTGGAGCGCGAGCACGACCTGCGCGGCGGTCGCGCCGATCACCGGCTCCATGGCGGCCTCGTAGGCCTTCGGGCGCCTGCCCCAGACCGCGAGGAGCCCCATCGTGTGGCCCGCCGCCTCCAGCGGCGCGCCCAGCCGCGCGGGCGTCGCGGTGCGGAGCACCTTGGAGGTGCGCCGCAGCTTCGCGAGGAACGGGTCGTCCGCGGCGGGCGGCGGGTCGCCGCGCAGCGCCACCGGCACCATGCGCGTCGGATCGTCGAGGGCGGGGAAGAAGACCGCGAGCGCGGCGGGATCGAACAGGCGCTCCAGCAGGTCGGCGGCGCGCTCGGCGACGGACTCGCGACGCGCGGCGCCGCTCAGGCCGCGCGTGAACGCGGTGAGCTCGTCCAGCACCGACAGCGCATCCGTCAGCAGGCGACCCTCCGATCGGCCGTCACCGTGGCAGCGCGGCCCGGCAGCCGGCGCCGCGTGGTGCTTAGTACGCAGTCGGAAGGCCGGGCGCAACCGGCCGGCCCGGTTCCCGGGCGCGCCGCCGCCGTCCGGCACGCCTGCCGCACGGCGGCGCGGCTCACCGGACGACCGTCAGGGCCAGCGAGTACGTCCGGGGCGGCTCCAGCGTCCGCGGCACCAGCGTGTAGATGTAGTCGAACACGTTGGCCACCTTGGCGACCAGCGCGACGTCGCCGCGCCGCCATACCGCCCGGACGTCCACCGTGCGCTGCGGCACGCGGCGGTCGGTCTCGAAGATCCCGACCCGCGCCGGGCGGCTTGCCACGTGAGCGTCGAACCCCGCGGTCACGCTCCCGGCGCCGCCCAGCGCCGCGGCCCAGTCCGCGCTGAGCGTCGCCAGCTGCCGCGGGCGGAAGGCCAGCGGCTGGTCCGCCGTCAGATCGCGGGCATCCAGCCAGGTCCAGGCCAGGGCGGCGGTGAGGTGGCCGCCCGCCAGGTCCGCGGCGCGCGCGGTGAGGTCCAGCCCGCGCAGCCGGGCCCGGGTCACGTTGGTGAACTGGATCTCCGTGCCGCCGGTCACCAGCTCCGGCTCGATGAGGTTCTGGTACTCGCCCCAGAAGAGCGCCGCATCGACCAGGACGTGCCGCGTCACCGGGGCCGCGGCGCCAACCTCCCCCGACCACGAGGTCTCGTTCGACAGGTTGGGGTTGGGAATCACCTGGATGCCCTGCGCCGCCGTGGACGTGAACCGCTCGGCCAGCGAGGGGGCGCGAAAGCCCCGCCCCACGCTGGCCCGCAGCTGCACCGGCGCCCACAGCCAGGTGGCGGCGACGCGCGGGCTCGCGACCGCGTTCCACGCCACCCCGTCCACGGCGATCGCGTCGATGCGGGCGCCCAGCGTCAGCCGGGTGCCGTGCCCGGCGACGGTCTCGTCCTCCGCATACCAGGCCAGGTCGGTCTCGCTGTGGTCGCCGAACAGGTCGCTCGTGACGGTCGAGTATGCGACCTCCGCCCCGGCGTCGATGACCCGCCCCTCGGCCGGGTGCCACTCGACCCCGACCTCCGTGCCGATGCGGTCGGCCGCGGCCGCCTGCGAGTCGATGGGGGACGTGCGGTAGGTGTCGAGGAAGTAGGTGTGGTACCACGACAGCCGGCCGCGCAGCGCGAGGGCGGGGCTCAGCGTGCGCCGGGCCGTCGCGAGGACCAGGATCTTGTCGGAGCGCGTCCGGTCGCCGAGCGTCGTCGAGTCCACGCGGAAGGGCTGGTAGGCCTGGCCCCGATCGGCGCACTGGCCCTCGACGCACCAGAAGAGCACCTCGCCGTGGTTGTCGCGCGCCACCGAGCCCTCGAGCGTCGCCTGGAGCTGGGGGTCGGATGCCAGCACCAGCTTGGCCAGCGCGTGGACGCGGCGGTCGTCGTTGTTCTCCCGGTAGCCTCCGTCGCCCTGCACGCCGCCCGCGAGCAGCACCTTCAGCGGGCCGATGCGGCGCGACAGGCTGACGTCGGCCCCCCCGAACAGGGCCGGCGACGTGCGCCACCGCCATGCCGCGGACGGCGGGTCGGCGTACCCGCCACCGAGGAGCCGCAGGCCGAGCTGCGGCGCGTCGGGGATCTCGCGGGTGATCACGTTCACCACCCCTCCGAGCGCGGAGGAGCCGTAGAGCGCGCTGCCCGTCCCCTTCATCACCTCGACACGCTCGATGCTGGTCACCGGGAGGAGGTCCCAGTCGATGCCGTCCCGGTCGCCCTCGTTGGCGGGGACGCCGTCCACCAGCAGCAGCACGCGGCTCCCGAGGCCGCGCGCGTAGCCGGAGGAGCCCCGGATGCCGATCTGGCCGTCGAGGATCTGGACGCCGGGCACCAGTGCGATGGCCTCGTCCACGCCGACGGTCGCGCGCCGCTCGAGGTCCTCGCCGGTGGCCACCGCGACCGACACCGGTGCCTCCTGGGCGAGGTGCTCCGCGCGGCTGGCGGTCACCACGATGGGAGAGATCTGGATCGGCGTCGGCGCCAGGGTGACCACGACGGTGGTGTCGGCGGCGGTCCCCTCGGGCAGGGAGGCGAGCTCCGGCTCGTAGCCGATGCGGGCCGCCAGCAGGTCGAGCATGTCGCCGGGGGCGCGGGCGAACGCAAAGCGCCCGGCGGCGTCGGTGACGGTCCGGAGCGTCGTGCCGACGATCGCGACCGAGGCGCCGGCCACGGGCGCGCTGTCGGTGCGGCTCACCACGATCCCGGCCACCAGCCGCAGCGCCGGGCCGGGCGCCTGCGCCGCGGCGGCGCGCACCGCCACCGCCGTCGCCGCCGCCGCGAGGAGGATCCCCCTCATCGCGCGGGCGCCGGCGAGAGGAACGCCCCGAGGCTCTGCATCCGGCCGAAGTCGGCGAGGATGTCCACGCCCCGCGCGCCGCCCTGGGCGGGCACGACCACCACGCCGAGCCTGGTGGTGTCCGCGGGATCCAGGTACGAGCCCGCGGCCTCGAGCAGGTACGGCGCCGTGTTCACGTCGAGCGCGCCCAGCTTCTTCCAGACGACCAGCACCCACGCGTAGGCGCCGGGTGCCAGCGGCGTGATGCAGCAGCTGTAGGTCGCGGAGTCCGGCCCCAGCGGCAGCGGGTCCGAGAAACCGGCGAACGCGATCAGCTGGTCGAGGCTGCGCGGGACGGAGTCGTACACCACGACGCGCACGTAGTCGGTCGAGTCGGGCACGGCACCGCGGAAGTGAACGACGCCGCAGATTCCGACCGGGCAGCTCGTAGATGAGACCTGGGGTTGGAGCCCGCCGTCGCAGCTGATGGCGAGCGGGACCAGCACGGCGGCGACGGCGGGAAAACGCATGATCGGTAGTCTTGCCCCCGTCCTGTGCGGGCGTCAATATCCATACCGCTCAACGCGTTCGGGGAGGTGGGTGCGATGCCGACGTACGAGTATCGCTGCGCGAAGTGCGGGAAGCGGTTCGCGGTGATCGAGCGGATCAGCGAGCACACGGCCCGCTCGCCGGCGTGCCCGAAATGCCGCTCGCGGACCGCCCGGCAGCTGCCCGCGACGTTCTACGCCAAGACGGTCAAGAAGAGCTGACGCGCTCGCTGCGGTCCCGTGTTTAAGCGCCTGCGCGAGGCGCTCGAGGCGGCGCTGGCGGCGGCGACGCCCCCGGCCGACCTGTACGACCTGGCCGGGCGGATGCGCGAGGCGCTGATCGAGGCCAAGGCCGGACTGGGCCAGATGCGCGACGCGCTCGCCAAGACGGAGCGCGAGCAGCAGGCGCTGGCGGCCGAGATCGAGACGGCGGAGCGGCGGCGGGCGCTGGCCGTGGGGATCGACGACGCCGAGACCGTCGCGGTGGCGGAGCGGTACGTGGCCAGGCACCGCGAGCGGGCCGGCGTGCTCGAGAAGAAGGTGGCGGCACAGCGCGAGGAGCTCGCGCTGGCCGAGCGCGACGTGACCGAGATGATGGCGCAGCTCGAGGAAGTCACCAAGCGGCGGGGGAACGTCCAGGGCGAGCGCTCCGCGCAAGCCGCCTGGTCCGCGCTGGGGCAGGCCGGGATGGACCGGCCGGAGCTGGACGCCGAGCAGGAGGCGCTGAAGAGCCGGATGGATCGCGCCGCCCGGGAGGCCGAGGCGGATGCGAAGCTCGAGGAGCTGAAGCGGCGCATGGGCAAGGGCTGACGCCCTCTCTCTCGCAGGAGCCCACCACATGGCGATGGACATCAAGACGGGCCGGATGGTGTATCTCGGCTACGGGAAGTACTGGCGCTCGGACGACATCGTCGGTCTCCACCCGATCGAGGAAGGCCGGGGCCCCGGGCGCCGCACCGAGGTATACGTGTCCCAGCGGCCGGCGGCGTTCGTCGCGTCCCGTTCCGAGCGGGCGATCCTGCAGGAGATGGTGACGGCCCCCGACGAGATCTTCCGGATGGAGGAAGCCAGGAGCGTCATCGGCGACCTGCTCGACGCGCTCCAGGACCTCTCGCCGCTGCTCCGGCGCGTGCTGTCGAACGAGGGGCGCTTCGAGGTGGAGAAGTGGGAGGAGCGGCTGCGCGCGCTCCTCTCGCCCCCGGTCGAGGAGGAGACGAGGTCTCAGTCGGACCTCTTCACCTGATGTCACGCCGCGCCGCGCTGGCCGCGGCGCTCGTGACCCTCGCCGCCGCCTCCCCCCTGGCGGGACAGGGGGTGTGCGACGGACGTCCCATCCGCGAGATCCGGGTGGACGTCAGCAACATCTTCAGCTCCGACGACAGCCTGATCCCCGGCTTCGTGCGGGGCCTCGGCAACACCTTCCACTGGCGCACGCATGCCGAGGTCGTGGAGCTCGACCTGCTGTTCCACGTGGGGGATCCCTGTGACCCGCGCCGCCTGCAGGAGACCGAGCGGCTGCTCCGTGCCCGTCCCTACCTGCGGAGCGCCGTCGTCGTGCCGCTCGCCACGGCGGACAGCGGCGTGGCCGTGTTCGTCGAGACGCGGGACGAGCTCTCGCTGGAGGGCCACCTCCAGGTCGGCGCCGGCGGCGATTCGCCCTTCAAGCACGTGAGCCTGGGCGAGGAGAACCTGCTCGGCCGCGGCATCCGCCTCCAGGCGCAGTACACCGACGTCGGCCGTCGCGCGTCGTACTTCGGCGACTACCTCCAGCAGCACCTGCTGGACCAACGGGTGGAGATGGAGCTGGAAGGCGGGAAGTCCGAGGTGGGGCCGGTGATGGAGGAGACCATCCGCCGGGCCTTCGAGAGCGACTTCGACCGGGTGGCATGGCGCGAGTCGGTCCGGTACCGCAAGGAGCCGTTCCCGCTCGTCTCCACGGCGCTGGGCACGGTGCTCGAGCCCCAGGTCGAGATCGGGCAGGACGCGGGCGTCGCCGTCCGGATCGGGGAGCCGGGCCAGCTGCGCGTGGTGGGCCTCGCGCTGTCCAACGAATGGCTGCGCGTGGAGGGCGCGCCGCTGGCCTCGGTGCCGGACCTCGATTCGGCCGCCGCGGTGCAGCTCGGCGGGCGGTTCGAGGAGCGCCGCCGGGTCCGGGCCCACCTGCTGCTGGGCGCGCGGACCCTCCGTTTCCACCCGCACCGCGGCCTCGACGCGGTGAACGCGATCGAGGACGCTCCCGAGGGGATGCAGGCCGGCCTGGTGCTCGGCAAGAGCCTGTTCGGCGGCGCCGGCCTGCAGCACGACTGGTTCGCGGCGATGGAGCTGTCGACCGGCACCGACGCCGGCGGGCGGCTCCTGGTGTTCAGCCGGGCCAAGGTGGAGGGACGGTACCTCGAGTCGGAGGGCCGGTGGGACGGGATGCTGGCCGACGGCGAGGTCCTGGTCTACACGATCGGCCGGCGCGAGACCACCGTGCTCTCGGCCGCGGCGGCCGGCGGCTGGGAGACGCGGACGCCGTTTCAACTCCTGCTGGCGGGGCCCGACGGCCTGCGCGGCTACGGCTCCGCGGCCGTGCCGGTGGGCCAGCGGATCGTGCTGCGGGTCGAACGACGCTACCTTCTCGGCACGGCGTTCGGTTTCGCCGACCTCGGCGCCGCCGTGTTCGCCGAGACCGGCCGCGGCTGGGCGGGCGACGCCGCGTTCGGCGAGAACAGCGGTATGCTGGGCACCGTCGGCGCCGGCCTGCGGGTCGCGGCGCCGCGCGGCTCGCGCCGGACCTACCGGCTCGACGTGGCGGTGCCGCTCTCACGCGGCCTCGGCCCGGAGCTGCGCCTCGCCGTCGGGCAGCAGTTCGGCATCTTCCACGGCGAGCCGCAGGACGTCGTCCGCAGCCGCGAGCGCATCTCCTCGGTCACCGTCTTCGACTTCCCCCGCTTCTGACGGAGATCACACCGTGAGCCTGAGAGCGCGCTGGGAGGAGATCCGCACCGGCTTCGCGCCGCCCTTCTGGGTCGCCAACGGCACCGAGCTGTTCGAGCGGCTGGCGTACTACGGCCTGCAGGCGGTGCTGGCCATCTACCTGCACGAGCGGCTGCGGTTCTCCGAGGAGCAGACCGGACTCCTGCAGGGCGTGTTCGGGTTCGTGGTGTGGTTCCTGCCGATCTTCGGCGGCGCGCTGGCCGACCGCTTCGGGTACCGCCGCATCCTGTCGCTGGCCTACCTGGTGCTGTCGATCGGGTACTTCCTCATCGGCTCGATCACGGCGACCTGGCTGGCGCCGGTGCGCGCGGCCATCCCGCTGTACTGGGTGGTGTTCGCGATCCTCATGATCCCGGCGCTCGGCCCGGGCCTGGTGAAGCCGGTGGTGGCCGGGACCACCGCCCGGGCCTCCAGCGAGGCGATGCGCTCGCTCGGCTTCTCGATCTACTACACCATCGTGAACGTCGGCGGCGCCCTGGGCCCGCTCCTGGCGTCGGGGGTCCGCAGCACGCTCGGGGTCGAGAGCGTGTGCTACATGTCGGCGCTGTTCGCGCTGGCCATGTTCCTCGTGACCGTGGTCTTCTTCCGCGAATTGCCGGTGCCCGCCGGCCACCAGGTGGTGACGGTGGGCGCCGCAGCGCGCAACATGCTGCGCGTGCTCGCCAACCTGCGGGTGGTGGCCTTCCTGCTGCTGTTCTCGGGGTTCTACGTGGTGTTCTGGCAGGTCTACGTCGCGCTGCCGCTCTACGTGCGGGGGTACGTCAACGCGCATTCCCCGATCGACGCGTTGATTTCGATCGAGGGGACCGGCGTCATCGCGCTCACGGTGATCGTGGCCTGGCTCACCCGGCGGCTCAAGCCGATCACGACCATGGCGTCGGGCGTGCTCATCACCAGCCTCTCCTGGCTGCTGCTCACGATCTCCGGCAGCACGCCCTTCATCGCCGCCACGCTGGTGGGCATCGCCATCGGGGAGCTGACGCAGGCCCCGCGCTACTACGAGTACGTGTCGAAGCTCGCCCCCAGGGGCCAGGAAGGCACCTTCCTCGGCTTCGCCTTCCTGCCCATCGCCATCGGGTACCTGATCGGTGGACCCCTGGGTGGCTGGCTGGTGCGGCATTTCGGGACGGTGGTGCACCGGCCGTCGGCGATGTGGTTCGTGGTCTCGGCCATCGGCGTGCTCACGGCGGGCCTGCTGTGGCTGTACGACCGGATCGTCAAGCCGGGACGAGGGATGGCAGAGGGCGGAACGCAGTAGCGTTGCGCGATGCAGAGTTGCGAGTGGTCCCGAGCCGGCAGTGAGCGGGAGGGCGAAATGCATCGCGCGACGGACGCACCCTCCTGGTGGAAGCGCAAGCGCGACGACGCGGCGGCGTGGGCGACCGGCCGACGCTGGTGGCCGCGGGCGCTGCTGCTCCTGTATCTGTGCTACGCCGGCGTGCGCCACTGCGCCGACCCCGACTACGCCAGCATCTTCTCCGGCATCACCCTCGCCATCCACGAGCTGGGGCACGTGCTGTTCGGCTTCCTGGGCGAGTGGCTCGGCGTGGCGGGCGGGAGCATCACGCAGCTGGCGGCGCCGGCGGCCGTGGCGCTGATCATGCTGCGGCAGCGCGACTACTTCGGCGTCGCCGTGGGCGGGGCGTGGCTCTCGATGAGCCTGTCGAACCTCGCGGTCTACGTGGCCGACGCCCGCGCCGAGGAGCTGCCGCTGGTCTCGCTCGGCGGCGGCGACGTCGTCCACGACTGGAACTACCTGCTGGGCAGCGTCCACCTGCTGCCGCACGACGCGGCGATCGCCGGCCTGGTGCGGCTCGCCGCGCTGGCGACGCTCGCCGCGTCGGCGCTGCTGGGCGCGTGGTTGTGCGCGGTGATGGCGCGGTCGCGAGCCGCTCCCGCGTGAACGGCCTTGGCGCGGCGCCCGACGCCGTGGGCGAAGCCCGGGGGATCCTCGCCCGCGCGCTGCGGGTCGTGGTGTTCACCGGCGCGGGCGTGAGCGCGGAGTCGGGCGTGCCCACGTTCCGCGGCGCGGGAGGCCTGTGGAAGACCTTCCAGCCGGAGGAGCTGGCCACCCCGATCGCGTTCGGCCGGGACCCGGCGCTGGTGTGGGAGTGGTACGCCTGGCGGCGCGAGATGGTGGCGCGCTGCCGCCCGAACGCGGCGCACCTCGCCCTGGCGCGCTGGGCACTCGCCCGTGCGGGCGTCACCATCGTCTCGCAGAACGTGGACGACCTCCACGAGCGCGCCGCGCGCGAGGTCGCGGACAGCGACGAGGCGCGGGCCCGCCGCGCGGAGCCGATCCGCCTCCACGGCTCTCTGTTCCATGACCAGTGCACCCGCTGCGTCTGGCGTGGCCCCGCGCGGGGCGCGGTGGACGCGAGCAGCGTGGCGACGCTCCCGCACTGCCCGGAGTGCGGCGGCCTGCTGCGGCCCGACGTGGTCTGGTTCGGGGAGATGCTGCCCGCCAAGGCGGTCGAGGCCGCGTTCGCCGCGGCGGCCGATGCGGAGGCGTGCCTCGTGGTCGGCACCACGGGCGCGGTCTATCCGGCGGCCGCCGTGGTCCACACCGCGAAGGCCGCCGGCGCCCGGGTCGTGGTCGTGGACCCGGGGCCGACGGAGTACGACGAACTTGCCGACGTCCGGCTGTACGGCCCGGCCGGAGAGATCCTCCCGCGGCTGCTCGCCTGACTAGTGGCTCTTCGTGCCGGTGGCGACGAAGGTCACCGGATTGCCGGCGACGCCGGACGCCCCGGCCGTGGCGACCAGGTAGTTCGTCCCCTCCGCGATGGTCCAGCTCCCGACGGTGGCCTTGCCCGTCGCATCGGTCGTCTGGACGCCGCCCGTCACGGTTCCGCAGCCCTTCTTCGGCACGAAGGTGACCGTGATGCCTGGAACCGGGTTGCTGTAGGCGTCGGTCACGCGCACCGAAGGCCGGATCGGCACCGGCTGCCCGGCCTTCACGCTCTGGTTGTTCCCCGCGACGACCGCGATCGCGGCCGCCGCGGCGTTGGTCACGTTGAACGGTGCGCTCGCGGCCGACGCGAGCGACGCCCCGGTGGCGACCAGCGTGTACCCGGTGCCTGCCGTGGTCACCGTGAGGTTGCCGAACATGGCGACCCCGTTGACGGCACTCACCGTAGTCGTGCCGCCGAGGGTGACCCCGGTCTGGCTCAGCGCCAGGCCGACGGAGCCACTGAACGACGTCACCGTGTTGCCCTGTGCGTCCAGCACCGTCACGACCACGGCCGGGCTCATCGTCGCGCCGGCCACGATGCTGCTCGGCTGCTGCGTCCACACCAGCTGGCTCGGCGTGCCGGGACTGACCGTGAAGCTCGCCGACGCCGGCAGCGTAGTCACACCCCCGACGCTGGTGCTCGGCGTCAGCGTGTACGTTCCCACCTTGTTGACGCTCAGACCGCTGAACGTGGCCACGCCGTCGACGAGCGTCGCGGCTGCGCCGCCGGTCAGCGTCACGCCCGCCGGCAAGCCGGTCAGCGCAAGGGTCACGGTTCCACTGGCCGTCGTCACCACGTGCCCGTGCTGGTCCTCGACGGCTACCTGTACGGACGGGATCATCGTCGCGCCTGCCGTGACGCCCGAGGGTTGGACCTGGAACGCCAGCTGCGACGGCGCCAGGGCAGTGGCGTGGAAGGCCAGGGGACTCCCCTTCACGCCCGTGCCCGCCACGGGCGCCGTGGCGGCGGCGGTGACGGTGTTGAGGCCCGCGCTCGTCCCCAACGTCCAGCTGCCCACGGTCGCCACGCCGCTCCCGTCGGTCTTCGTCGGCGCGCCGGCCAGGGATCCGCCGCCGGCGGTCACCTGGAACGTCACCGGGAGCCCCACGTACGCGTTGCCCTGCGGGGTGTTCACCGCCAGGGACGGCGCCGAAGCAACCGTCGTCCCCACCGGCGCCTCCTGGCTCGTGTCCGACCTGGGGGTCATCACCAGCAACGTGTCCACCAGGCCGAACGGGCTGAAATTCTTGGTCGTGCCGCCGACGCCGCCGGACGCCGCGGCCATCAGCCGCTCGGGGCCGAACAGCGCCACGAGGGCGGAGCGGGCCGCGCGCCACCCGAGGAACGCGAGGTTGGCCAGCGGGTTCGTCGAGTTGAGGCCGATGACGTCCGCGTTGGTGCAGTCGACGAACGGCGCCGGCACCCGGGGCAGGATCTGGATGCTCCCCATGGTGTCGGGCGCGACGTTGTGAGCTACCCGCAGCCGGCTCGTGTCGGGCGGGGTCGCACTGGACGCCAGGCACACGCCGACCGTCACCGGGAGCGCGAAGGCGCCCGTGTCCGGCGAGACGGTGAACTGATAGTAGACGGGATACTGGTCGAGCTGCGTCAGCAGCGGGCCCGGCGAATCCGGCAGCCGCTGGATCGTCACCAGCACGGGCTGCGTGACCGTCCCCGAGTCCACCTTCATGCCGGCGATCTTGCTGCCCGTGACGACGGTGGTGTCGGGCGTGGACGGCGTGAGCACCGCGGCGGTGCCGTCACTGCTCAGGCTGGCGAGCGTGAAGGTCTGCGGCAGGCCGATCCAGCACAGCAGGCCGTTGACCAGGTCCACGACTTCCTGTTGCGTGGTGGCGGAGAATCCGCCGTTGAGCGCGCCGGCCCAGTACTTCTTCAGCACGAACGAGATGATGCCGAGCACGAGCTTCTGGGCCAGGGGCGAGTGCAGGACCGGAGTGGTGCCGATGACCACCATGGCGGCGTCGAGGCTCGCGGCGGCCGCGACCCTGTCGTTGCGGGCAAAGAGCGCGACGACGTCCGCAGCGAGCGAGCGCGCCGTGGGGCACGAGGCCGTCGTGATGGCGGCGTCGCCGTGCGGCACGGTGCTCACCGACGGCGGAGGGGGCGCGACGCTGGTCGTGGGAGTCTGCTCGCCACAGGCCGCGAGCACGAGGGTGGCCGACAACAGAACGCCCAGGGGGGTCCGGCGCATGCCGCATCTCCGGTTGAATGCACCAGACGTCGCGGGCATTCCGCGACGTCACGTCGAAGCTCTCGGATGGTCAGTTGAGACTGGGTCCTAATATTGTCGCAAGACTCGGGCCCGCCAAGAGCGGCAGGTCTCGCGGGGGTCTAACGCCTCGTGCCCACCAACGCCTGGAAGGCCGGCTCGTTCGCCAGGGGGGCGAGCTGCCACCCGGGATCCTGAGCTAACCCCTCTCGTTTGCTTGGGTTAGCGGCCAGATACAGGCCGAGCTGATCGATGGCCGGCCCTTTGTCGCCCAGGAACGCGTAGGCCATCGACTTGGTGTAGGCGATGTCGCGCGTCGGGTCCGTGACGGCGTCAGCCACGGTGCGCTGCAACAGGTGTCGCGCGCTGTCTGCGGCCCCCGCGCGCGCCAGGACCCACGCCACGATGGCCTGATCGTACAGCCGCTGGTACGGCTTCCCCTCGGGCGGGGTCCGGACGAGGACCGAGTCGAGCAGCCGCCAGGCGAGGCGCGGATCGGCCGAGTCCTGGCGGGTGGTCATCATCCACAGGCGGCATTCCGTGAAGCGGTAGTCCGCCGGGAAGCGGCGCCTGCCCTCGGTGCACCAGTTCTCCGCGTCGGGGAATTGCCCGAGGTCGTACGAGGAGAAGAAGAGCCGGCTCAGGATGACGTCGGCGTTGTCGAGGTAGGCGTCCTCCGTCAGGGCGTTGCGCGCGGCGAGGTAGACGTCGGTCAGGCTGCCGGTCTGATAGTAGAGGTGGGACAGCGTCGCGTAGGCGCCGGCCTGGGCGCGATTCAGCTTGACCGCGGTCTCGAGGTCCGCCTTCGCCGCCAGCAGCAACTGGTGCGCACTGTCGGGGTTGCCCTCGAGACGGAGCAGCCAGCGCCAGTAGCGGAGGTCGCCCTTCAGCTCGAGTGCGTCCGGATCGTCGCGGTCGAGCGCGAGCGCCTCGTCGGCATGGACGAGGCCGGGTCGGATCCACCGGTCCGCGGCCTGCGGGTCGCCGCCGTATTTCCGCGACCTCAGGTAGTCGAGCTCGCCCCGCAGCACGGGAGGGTCCGCCCACTCGGGATCGAGCCGCTGGGCCTGCGCCAGCAGTGAGTCCGCGCGCGCGAAATCGCGCGCCAGGACGGTCGAGTCGTCCGCGGCCGCGCCGTCCTTCTTGAGCCGCACGGCCTGCTGGTAGAGCGACCAGGCCTCGGGGCTCCTGGCCTGATCCCGTACCTGGCGCATCGCGATCTCTTCGCCCAGGCGCCGGCGGATCAGCTGCGCCGCCTGCGCGGCCAACGTGTCGCTGATGGTGACGAGGTTCCCGGCAGGTTGCTCGAAGCTCCTGCGATCGAAGTCGGCGCCGCTCGAGCCGTCGATCAGGCGGAGCGTCACCCTCAGGCGGTCGTCGCTCTGCTCGAGGTCCCCGAGCACCAGCGTGCCGGCCCCGAGCGCGCGCGCGATGCTGTCGCGGGGCAGGTCGGACCTGCGGTATTGCTCCACGCCGCCGGCCGAGACGACGGACAGGGTCGGCACTTCGCGGAGCGCACGGATGAGCCCCTCGGTGAGGCCGTCCACCACGTAGCTCAGCTTGCCGCCGCTCTGGTCCCTGAAATAGAGGACGGCGATGTGATGCGGGTCGAGCCCGCCGGCTCCGCCGGCGACCCGCGCCGGCCGGTGCCGGAGCAGCAGCGCGCCGCCCGCGAGGACGATCACCGCCGCGCCCGTGGCCGCCCAGGCGACCGGCCGCCGCCACAGCGGCGGGCGGCGCACCACGGCCGCCGTGCGGCGCGCCGTCGTGATCCGGCTGCCGAGGCGCCGGGTGGTGCCGGTGCCGGTCGGCGCGGCGAGCAGGTCGAGAAACTCCTTCGCGGTCTGCGGCCGGTCGGCGGGAACCTTGGCGAGCAGGGCGAGGACCGCCTCCTCGACCTCTTCGGGTACCGTCTCGCGCACCAGGCGGATGCTCGGCACCGCTTCCATCGTGTGGCGCGCCATGATCGCCCGAGCGTTGGCGCCGGTGAAGGGCGGCTGGCCGGTGAGCATCTCGTAGACGACGCAGCCGAGGGCGTAGAGGTCCGACGTCGGGCCGACCACGTCGCCCATCGCCTGCTCGGGGCTCATGTAGGTGGGCGTGCCGACCGCCATCCCCGTCTGGGTCAGCTTCTCGCCGGCCTCCGACGCGGCCCGCGCGACCCCGAAGTCGGCCACCAGCGCGTGCCCGCCGGCGAGCAGGATGTTCTCCGGCTTGATGTCGCGGTGCACGATGCCGAGCGCGTGAGCGGCGCCGAGCGCGTCGGCCACCTCGTAGGTGATCTGCAGCGCGTCGTCGACCGGGAGCATCTGCTCGCGCGTGATCCGGTCGCGCAGCGATTCGCCCGGGACGTAGGGCATGACGTAGTAGAAGAGGTTGTCCGCCTCACCGGAGTCGAACAGGCCGAGGATGTGGGGGTGGTTGAGCTTGGCCGCCAGCCTGATCTCGCGCTCGAACCGCTCGGCGCCCATCGACGCGGCCAGCTCCGGGTGCAGCACCTTGATGGCGACGTCGCGCTCGTGCCGGAGGTCGTGCGCGAGAAACACGGTCGCCATGCCGCCGGCGCCCAGCTGCCGCTCGATCCGGTAGCGGTCGGCCAGCGCGGCCTGGAGGCGCTCGGGAATGCCGGTCTCGGGCTCGGGCGGCACACCGGTCGGTGCCCCGCACTTGAGGCAGAAGGCGGCGCCAGGGGGAAGGGCTGCACCGCACTGCCTGCAGACGCCCGGCGAGGTTGGGATGCTCACGGAGGTGGGACTAACATCACCTGCCCGGCGCCGGGGCCGCAAGCGCGCCGGCGGAGCGCAGTGGTTCCTTGGGGCGGCGGTCGCGCTTGCGGCTGAGACTCACGCTCATCGGTGGCCGCTCGCCGAGGGCGTGATGCCGCCGCCGTCTCGCATCCTTTTTGCGGTATTCCCCATTCGGTACGGGGGCGGTCCCGGCCAGATGGCGGGCCGCATCGTGGCGCGGTACGAGACCCTCAGTGACGGAGAAGCCTCCCATGGCGATGAAGATCATCGAAGAGTGCATCAACTGCGGCGCCTGCGAGCCGGAGTGCCCGAACGAGGCCATCAGCCAGGCCGACCCGATCTACGTGATCGACGTCGAGAAGTGCACCGAGTGCGTGGGGCATTACGACAACCCGAAGTGCGTCGAGGTGTGTCCGGTGGACAACTGCATCATTCACGATCCGGACCACGCGGAGACGCATGAGCAGCTCGAAGCGAAGTACGCGCGGATGCACTAGCGCCCGTCTGCCGGAGACCAGCCACCCCGTCGCGGCGTGACCGCGACGGGGTGGCGTCGTTTCCGGGCCCGGCTACCAGATGTGCGGGATGCTGTCGGCGCTCCGGACCATCGGGTCGCCGGGCTTGCACCCGAACGCCTCGGCGAACGCGGCAATGTTGGACAGCGGGCCGTTCACGCGCCACTGCTCCGGCGCGTGCGGATCCACCGTGACCCGGGTGCGGAGCCGTTCGGGCCGGTTGTGCACGCGCCAGCTCTGGGCATAGGAGAGGAAGAAGCGCTGCTCCGGCGTGTAGCCGTCGATGAGGCCGGGGCGTCCGTCGCGCTTGAGGGCCTGCTCGAGCGCATCGTAGCCGGTCAGCAGCCCGCCGTAGTCCGCGATGTTCTCGCCCAGGGTGAGCTTCCCGTTCACGTGGAAGGTGTCCACCTGGAGGTAGCCGTCGAATTGGCGCGCCACCAGGTCGGCCTGCTGGTTGAAGTGCACCGAGTCCGCCGCCGTCCACCAGTCGCGCAGGTTGCCGGCGGCGTCGTAGTGGCGGCCCTCGTCGTCGAAGCCGTGGGTCAGCTCGTGGCCGGCCCAGCTGCCGCCGAGGGAGCCGTAGTTGGCGCCGTCGTCGGCCGACGCGTCGAAGGTCTGCGGCACCAGCGCACCGGCGGGGAAGACCATCTCGTTACGCGAGGGATCGTAGTAGGCGTTGACCGTCGGCACGGTGATGCCCCACTCGGTCGTGTCCACCGGGGCACCGGGGCGGTTGACGACCCGCTGCCATTCGAACGCGTTGGCACGCGCGACGTTCAGGATGAAGGGGCCTTCTTCGCTCACCAGCCGGCCGTAGTCGCGCCACTGGTCGGGGTAGCCGACCTTCTCGCGCATCCTGGCCAGCTTGTCCAGCGCCTGCGCCCGCGTCGAGTCCGACATCCAGGCGAGGTGCCGCAGCCGCTCGCCGAAGGCCGCGCGGATGTCGTCGATCACCGCCCTGGCCCGCGCGCGGGCCTCGGGCGGGAAGGTCTTCGCCACGTACGCCTGCCCGAGGGCCTCGCCGAGATCGCCGTCGGTCTCGCGCAGGCAGCGCTTCCACCGCGGCAGCAGCGCCTTGGCGCCGGTGAAGCGGGAGCTGAAGGCGAAGTCCTCCTGGACGAACGGCGTGCTGAGCCACGGCGCCGCCTCCGCGACCGCGTGGTAGCGCAGGTAGGCGCGCCACTGCCCCAGCGGCGCGGTGCGCAGCAGCGCGCCGACGCGCCGCACGAACCCCGGCTCGGCCACGTTGACGCGCGCGACCGGGACGGTGACCCCGATGCTGCGGAAGTAGCGGGGCCACGACGGTGCCGGCGCCAGCGCGGCGAGGCTGGCGATCGTCATCGGGTGATCGGTGGCCGAAGGATCGCGGAGCTCGAGCCGCGTGAGCGAGGCCTTGGCCAGCTCGGTCTCGAGCCGCATCACCTGGTGCGCGTCGCGGGTGGCCTGGGCCGCCCGCTCGCCCGCCAGCCGGAAGATGCGGGTGACGTGCTCGAGGTACTGCTGCCGGGTCGAGTCCGCGGACGGCCCGGTGTTGGTGTAGTAGTCGCGGTCCGGCAAGCCGAGTCCCGCCTGCGACAGCCACGCCATGTAGTGCGCGGCGTCGTGCGGATCCACGTCGGGGCTGTAACGGTAGACCAGGTCGATGCCGCGCACCTGCAGCTCTGCGATGACGGCCGGGAGCCGCGAGCGGGTGGTGATGCGGTCGATGTCCCGCAGCCACGGGCGGATCGGGGACAGGCCCGCCGACTCGATGGCCGCGGAGTCCATGCACGAGGCGTAGAACGTGCCGAGCTTCCGCGGCGTGCTGCCCTGCGGCTGGGCGGCGCGCTGCGCCATCGCGTCGTCCAGCACCGAGCGCACCACCAGCTCGTTGTGATCGCCCATGTCCCGCCCGACGCCCGACGACGAATAGGCGGCGGGTATGGTGTCGTGGGCCAGCCACGCTCCGTTGGCGTACTGCATGAAGTCCACGCACGCGTTCGCGGTCTGGTCGATGAACGCCGGATCGAGGACCTTGAGCGGCCTGCTGGCGGCGGGCAGCGGCGTGGTGGCGCCCTGCGCGGCGCCGCGCGCCGGGGCGAGGGCGAGCAGGAGAACGACGAGCGGGGCGAGGGCACGCCGGCCGCGCGGAGTGGTCGCGATGCTGTGTGTGGCCATGTCGGAGGTCTCCGGTTGTGGCAGGGGCACCGGTGTATATTAGCACCGCACGCGGAACGAGGGCCTGTGGGTGCGTGGCGACCGGTACGATCGCCCGACCGGATCGGCCGGGCGCCGGTTTCGCGATCCCATCCAACGGTGCATCGAGAGGAGCCGAGAGTGGCGGACAGGAAGATCATCGCGGTCGTGGGAGCGCGGGGCGCGCAGGGCGGAGGGCTCGTCCGCGCGATCATGGCGGACAAGAACGGTCCGTACACGGCACGCGCGCTCACGCGGGACATCCGCTCCGACCGCGCGAAGGAGCTGCGGGCGCTCGGCGCTGAGGTGGTCGCGGCCGACGTCGACGACGAGGAGAGCCTGCGGAAGGCGTTCACCGGGGCGCACGGCGCCTTCTGTGTGACCTTCTACTGGGCGCACATGTCGCCCGAGAAGGAAATGGCGGAGGCGGGGGCGATGGCCCGGGCGGCGAAGGCCGCGGGCGTCCGGCACACGATCTGGTCCACGCTCGAGGACACGCGCAAGTGGGTTCCCCTCGGCGACAACCGGATGCCGACGCTGATGGGCAAGTACAAGGTCCCCCACTTCGACGCCAAGGGCGCCTCGGACCGGCTGTTCACGGATGCCGGGGTGCCGACCACGTGCCTCGCCACCTGCTTCTACTGGGACAACTTCGTCCACTTCGGCATGGGCCCCAAGAAGGGCCCGGACGGCAAGCTGGCCATCACCCTGCCGCTGGGTGACAGTACGCTGGCGGGCATCGCGGCCGAGGACATCGGCAGGTGCGCCTTCGGGATCTTCCAGCGTGGCGGGGAGTTCGTCGGCAAGACCGTGAGCATCGCGGGCGAGCACCTCACGGGCCAGCAGATGGCCGCGGCGATGTCGAAGGCCCTGGGCAAGACCATCGCGTACAACGCCGTACCGCCCGAGGTATACCGGGGATTCGGCTTCCCGGGCGCCGACGACCTGGCGAACATGTTCCAGTTCGACCGGGACTTCGCCCAGGACATCCGGCGCCTGCACAGCATCGAGGTGTCGCGCCAGCTGAATCCGGCGCTGCAGACGTTCGAGACCTGGCTCGCAGCCAACGGCAGGCACATACCGCTCGAGTGACGCGGACCGGCCCAGGGGCCGGTCGGCCCGGTTCCAGACGGCGAGGAGGAGGGGAATGAGCTGGTTCACACTCGTGCTGCGCGTGTTGCACGTCGGGGGCGGCGTCTTCTGGGCGGGAGCGACGTTCATGCTCGCCGGCTTCGTCGAGCCGGCAGCCGCGGCGGCGGGCGCCGACGGCGGCCGGTTCGTGCAACGGCTGGCCGGTGGCCGTTATCCGATCGTCGTCGCGGCGGTCGCGCTGGTCTCGATCGCGGCCGGCGTCTGGCTGCTGTCCATCGACTCGGCCGGATTCCAGCCGGCGTTCATGCGGAGCGGACTCGGCGTCACCCTGTCGATCGGCGCGCTGTGCGCGCTGCTGGCTGCGGTCATCGGGATCGGGGTGTCCGGCCGGACCGCGGCGCAGCTGAAGCGGGTCGCCGCGGCCGTCCCGGGACAGTCGGGTGGCCCGTCGCCTGAGCAGCTCGCCCGCGTCGTCGCGCTGCAGGGCCGGCTCCGGACCGGCGGCCGGCTCACGGCCATGCTGCTCGGCGTCACCGTGGTCTGCATGGCGATCGCGCGATACGTGTAGCGACGTTGGTGGGTGGCAGGTGGTGGGTGGCAGTGCTACGGGGTGGGTGTCGCCGAAGCGGCGCCAGCATCCTCGGCCGGCGGCTCCTCACCACCTACGACCTGCAACCCACCACCTGCCTGGACTCCGGTGATCTTCTCGAACCTCTCCTGAATCAGGCCGATCTGTCGCTCGGCCTCGCCGTACTGGCGCGCGGCGTGGTCGAGGTGCTTGCCGACCAGCCGGTACGCGGCGTCGAACCGCACGAACTGCTGCTGCAGGCCGCCCAGCGACTGCAGGATCTCCCGCGCCTGCTTCTCGACCTCGAGCCCCTTCAGCCCGTGCAGGATCGCCGCGAGGTAGGCGTAGAAGGTGTTGGGTGAGACCGGAATGACCTTGCGGCGCAGCGCGTAGCCGACGACGCTCTCGTCGCCGTCGAGGTCGTCGCCGCGGACCACCGCCTCGTAGTAGACGTTCTCCGCCGGGATGTACATCATCGCGAACTCGAACGTCCCCTCGTCCGGCCGGATGTACTTGTCCGCGATCTCGTCGATGCGGTCGCGCAGCGAGCGGCGGAACGCTCGCCGCTCCCGTTCGGCGCTGGCGGCGTCGGCGGCGAGCATCCGCTGACACGCCTCGAGCGGGAACTTCGCGTCCACCGGCACGAGCCGGTCGCCGACGCGGATGGCGGCATCCACGCGCTCGCCGGAGCGGAAGGCGTACTGGGTCGTCCACAGGCCTTCCGGCAGGACCTGGCGCAGCAGCTCCTCGAGCCAGACCTCGCCGAGCGTGCCGCGGAGGCGCGGGACCTGGAGCAGCTCCTGCACCTTGGCGACGGTCTGGCCCACGGCCTCGAGCCGCCCGGTCGCCTCGGCGAGCCGGCCGAGACGCTCCCTCATGTCGCCGACGACCCCGCCTTGCGACGCCACCAGCGCGTCGAGGCGGCCCCGCACCTCGACGAGCTGTTGCTGGAGAAGGGCCGTCTCGGGCCCGGGAGCCGCCGGCCGCCGGGCCACGAGCACGAGCAGCAGGCCCACGGCGACCACCAGCAGGACGAGGACCGCCGCAGTCACGGGTGGCGCCTCAGCGTCCGGCGAGGTGGCAGGCCACGAAGTGCCCCGTGCCGAGCTCCCGCAGCTCCGGCCGCACCGTCCGGCACGTCTCGTCCTTGCCCGGGTGCTGGCAGCGCGGGTGGAACGGGCAGCCGGGCGGGGGATGGACGGGCGACGGCGGGTCTCCGGCCAGCACGATGCGCTGGCGTCCCTTCCCGGGATCGGGCACCGGGACGGCGGTGAGCAGCGCCTGCGTGTAGGGGTGCAGGGGCTGCCGGTAGATCCGGTCCGCGGGTCCCTGCTCCACGATCCGGCCCAGGTACATCACCGCGACGCGCGGCGCGATGTGGCGGATGACGGCGAGGTCGTGGGAGATGAAGAGGTACGACAGGCCCCGCCGGGACTGCAGGTCCACCAACAGGTTCAGGACCTGCGCCTGCACGCTCACGTCGAGCGCGGAGACGGGCTCGTCGCACACGAGGAATTCCGGCTCCACCGCGAGGGCTCGGGCGATGGCCGCCCGCTGCCGCTGGCCTCCCGAGAACTCGTGCGGGTAGCGTGCGGCCGAGCCCGCCGGCAGGCCGACCTCCTCGAGCAGGGCCTCGACGCGGCGATCGGCCTCGGCGCCGCGCGCCAGCCGGTGCACCTCGATCCCCTCCCGGACCGCGCGGCCGATGGACTGGCGCGGGTCGAGCGAGCCGTCGGGATCCTGGAAGACCACCTGCATCCGCCGCCGCACCCGCCGCAGCGCGGCCGGGTCGAGCGCGAACAGGTCCTGGCCGTCGAACCGCACCTCGCCCGAGGTGCGGTCGACCAGCCGCAGGATCGTGCGGCCGAGCGTCGTCTTGCCGCAGCCCGACTCCCCGACCAGGCCGAGCGTCTCCCGGGCCGCGATGTCGAAGCTCACCCCGTTGACGGCCTGCACCGTCTCGCGGCGTGCGCCGAGGAGGCCCGTCCTGCGCACGAAGTGCGTGACCAGGTCGCGGACCGCGACCAGCGGCGGGGCCGGCGAGGCGGGACTCACCTCTCACGCCTTTCGCTTTTCACCTCTCACCTCTCACTCGACCCTCTCACCTCTCACCTCTCACCTCCGTCGCCTCTCCGGCTCCTCGACCAGCCAGCACCGCGCCCGGTGCCCCTCCGCCACCGGGAGCAGCGGCGGCATCTCGGTGCGGCACCGATCCCAGGCGTGCGGGCAGCGCGGGTGAAAGCGGCAGCCCGCCGGCCAGTCGGTCGCGGGTGGCACCTGGCCGGGGATGGCGCGCAGCCGGTCGCGGCGCTCCTCGAGGCGCGGGATCGCGGCCAGCAGCCCCTCGGTGTACGGGTGCGCCGCCCGGGCGAACACCCGCGCCGTCGGAGCCTCCTCGACGATCTGGCCCGCGTACATCACGTAGACGCGCCGCGTCCGCTCCGCGACGATGCCGAGGTTGTGGGTGATCAGCAGCACCGCCATCCCGAGCTTCCGCTGCAGGGCGTCGAGCAGCTCGAGGATCTCGGCCTGGATGGTGACGTCGAGCGCGGTCGTCGGCTCGTCGGCCAGCAGGAGCTGGGGCCGGCAGGCGAGCGCCATCGCCAGCAGCACCCGCTGCCGCATCCCGCCGGACAGCTGGTGCGGGTAGGCCGCGGCGCGGCGCTCCGCGTCGGGGATGCCGACGGCAGCCAGCATCTCGACGGCGCGCCACCGCGCGGTGCTGCGGGTGACGGCCTCGTGGGCGCGGATCGCCTCGGCGATCTGGGAGCCGACCCTGAGGACCGGGTTGAGGGCACTGAGCGGATCCTGGAACACGAGCGCGACGTGGTTGCCCCGCACGGCCCGGATCTCCTTCGGGCCGAGCGCGAGCAGGTCGCGTCCCTCGAGGCGTACGCTGCTCCCGTGCGCGATGTGCCCGGGCGGCTCGACCAGCCGGAGGACGGCCAGGGCGGTGACGCTCTTGCCGCAGCCCGACTCGCCGACCAGGCCGACGGTCTCGCCCTCGCCCACCGTGAGGTCGACGCCGTCCACCGCCCGCGCCACGCCGTCCGGCCCCGTGAAGCGCACGGCGAGGTCGCGGACCTCCAGCAAGGGCGCGCGCGGCGCCGCGGGGGCGTCGGGCACTGGAGCGCCGCTCACGCCGCCATCCGGGGGTCGAGCGCGTCGCGCAGTCCGTCGGCCGCGAGGTTGAAGGCCACCACGGTGACGACCAGGGCGAGCCCGGGCGCGAGCGCCACCCAGGGGGCCGTGAGCAGGACGTCCTTGCCGTCCATGATCATGTTGCCCCAGGTGGGAGTGGGCGGCCGAACCCCGAGGCCCAGGTACGACAGGCCCGCCTCGAGGAGGATGATGTTGCCGACGTCGAGTGACGCGCTCACGATGACCGGCGCGGCCACGTGAGGCAAGAGGTGGCGGCGCACGATGCCCGGCGCCGGGGCGCCGAGGGCGCGCGCGGCGACGACGAACTCCGCCTCCCGCAGGCTGAGCACGGCGGCGCGCACGATGCGGCTCGTCTGGAACCACCCCGTCGCCGCGATGAGTACCACCACCGCCGCCGCCGGGGCGTCCTCCCAGACGGCGAACACCGCGAGCAGGAGCAGGATGCGGGGCAGCGCCATCGCGACGTCCACGCCGCGCATCAGCAGCTGGTCGGTGCGCCGGCCGGCCAGCCCGGCCACCAAACCCATGCCGGCGCCGAGCGTCACGGCGAGCAGCGCCGCGCCGGTGCCGACCACCAGGGAGACCCGGGCGCCGTGCAGCGTGCGGCTCAGCACGTCGCGGCTGAACGGGTCCGTGCCCAGCGGGTGGGCGAGCGACGGCGGCCGGTCCTGCAGCCGCACGGGGTCGGGCTGCGCCAGGGGGTCGGCCGTCAGCCACGGCGCCAGCAGCGCGGCGAGCGCCAGCAGGACCACCAGGCCGGCGCCCCGCACCGCGGGGCGGTTGCGGGCGAAGCGGCGCGCGGCCAGCCGCCAGGGGCTCACCGCGCCACCCCATGCACGGCCCGACGCCCGCGGCGGTCTTCGCGCCGCCCGCACTCGACCGGCGACGTTCTGGACCTCACCGGTCCAGCCTGACGCGCGGGTCGGCGACCGCCACCGCCACGTCGGCGAGCAGGTTGCCGAGCGCGACCAGGACGCCTGCGACGAGCGCCACGGCCGTGATCACGTTGTAGTCGCGGGCGAAGATCGCGTCGTACGTGACCCGCCCGAGGCCGGGCCAGCCGAAGATGCTCTCGACCAGCACCGAGCCGGAGAGGAAATAGGGCACCGACAGGCCGGCCAGCGTGATGGTGGGCGCCAGCGCGCCCCGAAGCGCGTGCCGGAGCAGGACCGCCCGCTCCGGGAGCCCCCGGGCACGGGCGCTGCGGATGTGGGTCGCGCCGAGGGTGTCCACCAGGGCGCTGCGCTGGAAGCGCGCGAACGCGGCGGCCTGGACCAGGGCCAGGCTCGCGGCCGGCAGCACGAGGTGGCGCGCGACGTCGAGGACGCGCCCGGCCGGGGAGAGGGTGTCGTGGAGCGCGCTGGTCATGCCGCTCACCGGCAGCCAGTGCAGCTGCTCGCCGAAGACCAGCAGGAGGACCAGCCCGAGCCAGAAGACCGGCACGGAATACAGCACCAGCGTGGCCACGCCCAGCGCGGTGTCGGTGCGCGAGTGGTGACGGGCGGCCTGCGCGGCGCCGACCGCCAGGCCCAGGAGCAGCGAGGCCAGCAGCGCGACGCCGCCGAGCAGCAGCGTGTTGGGCACGGCCTCGGCGAGCACGGCGGCGACGGGCCGGTGCAGGACGAACGACTCGCCGAGCTGGCCGCGGGCGAGGTTGGCCGCGTAGCGGAGGAGCTGCTCCGGGAGGGGGCGATCGAGCCCGAACAGCGCCCGCTGGCGGGCGATGGTCTCCGGCGAGGCGAAGGTCCGTTCCGGCGCGCCGAGCATCGGCGCGCCCGGCGCGGCGTGCGCGAGGACGAAGGTGACGAGGACGACGGCCGCGACGCTGACGACGGCGAAGCCGAGGCGCCGGGCGACGAACCCGAGCACGGGCTACGGTCCCGGGGCGCCCCGGTCGCTCGCGGCGCGCGGCGGCTCGCGCACGTGCCACCCGGTGACCGTGGCGAGCCAGGCGTCGGGCCGGATCGTGACGTCGGCGATGCGCGTGCTGACGGCCGCCTCGTTCCGCGGCGAGAACAGGAACACCGCGGGCGCCTCGTCGTTGAGACGCTCCAGCGCACGCCGCCAGCGCGGCGCGGCGTCCGCCCGCGTGCGGGCGCGCAGGGCGGCCGCGGTCAGCGACTCGAACGTCCCGTCGGCGTAGCCGCCGATGTTGGCGCCCGCGCCCGGGCTCCACCACTGCAGCAGGGACGCCGGGCTCGGGTCGGTCGTCCGGGACACGATCGCGGCATCGAAGTCGCCGGTCACGGTGCGTCGCTCCATGACCGTGAACTCCACGGGCCGGATGCGCACGTCCACGCCGAGGCGGCGGAGCTCGTCCTGCAGGATCACGGCGGCCTGCTGCCGCGACTGGCTCGAGGTCGGCACCAGCAGGTCGAACTGCAGCGGCGTCCCGCCCCGGGCGCGCATCCCGCCGGCCGCGCCACGCCGCCAGCCGCGCTGGTCGAGCAGGCGGGCCGCGGCGGCGGTGTCGTAGGGGAGCTGGCGGATGGAATCGCTCCAGATCGCCTGCATCGGGCTGACCGCGCCGACCGCGAGGTCGGCGAACGGGCCGAACACCGAGCGCACGACGGTCTGGCGGTCCACCGCCATCGCGATGGCGCGCCGCACGTCGCGGTCCGCGAACGGCGGCCGCCGCAGGTTGAACACGACGGCGGCGTAGAACGGGGACGGGTACGGAACGAGCCGCACGTCGCGCGACTGCTGCACGCGCTCCAGCTGCCCGCGGGCGGGGATCACCTCCATGGCGTCGGCCTCGCCCGCGAGCAGCTGGCTGACCGCGCCGGCGAGGTCGGGCGACACGCGCCACATCAGCCGGTCCAGCCCCGGCCTGCCGAGGAAGAACGCGGTGTCGGCCGCGAGCGAGATCTCGGCGCCGGCCCGCCAGCTCACGAACCGGTACGGCCCGTCGCCGACCGGCGCGCGCGCGAACGGGGCCGACGCGAGCCGCGCCGCCGGGATCGTGTCGAGCAAATGCCGCGGCAGGATCCGCATGTGATAGGTCGCGTCGTACAGCTGCTCCGGATACCAGCGCCGGAACCGGAAGGCCACGGTGAGGCTGTCGCGGACCGCGACCGACGCGATGGGCGCGAGAAACGGCGCCAGCGGCGCGTTCACCGCCGAATCGCGGTAGGTCCGGAACGTGAAGGCCACGTCCGCCGCCGTCACCGGGGTGCCGTCCTGCCAGTGCGCCCGGGGATCGAGGTGGAAGACGATCGTGAGCGAGTCGGGGTGGTCCCAGCTCCGGGCGAGCACCGGGCGGAAGCCCGAGTCGTCCACCGTGTTGAGGCCGAGCTTCAGCTCCGCTAGGCGGCAGAACAGGAGGTCGGAGACGTTGATGCCGGTTTCGAGCGCGGTGACCGGCGGCAGGAGGACGTCGGCGTCGCCCGTCGTGGCGATCACCATCGTGCCGCCGGCGGCCGGTGCCGCAGGTCGTCTCGCGCACCCGGCGAGCAGCGCGGCCGCCACGAGCACAACGCCGGTTCTCACGGCGCCCAATCTACTGCTTCGCGCGCCTCCGTCTAGCGGAGCCGGCCAATCCGGCGCACCGGGTGATTCGCCCCCGACGTCACGAGGGGGCGCCGTGGCGCCCCCTCGTGGTCCGCGAATGGTCCGATCCGGTCACTCCGCCGGATGGTGGGCGAAGTCCCCGGCCTCCACGATGACGAACTTCGCCGGGTCGAGGTAGCGGCGGATCGCCGCGTTGATCTGGTCCACCGTCAGCGCCTGGACTTTCCGCTCGAGATCCGCGTCATAGGCCAGGGTGCGATGGTAGAACAGGTACGACATCAGCGTGCCCGCCAGCTGCTGATCCTGGGCCCGTCCGACCTCGCGCGACTGCAGCCACCCCGCCTTGGCCTGCTCGACCTCGGTGGCCGTGAACCCGTCGCGGAGCGCCCGGTCGATCTCCTCGCGGAAGGCGGTCGCGAGCTTGCGGACGTTCTGGGGAGCGTAGATCGCGTACGCGGCGAAGGTGCCGCTCGAGTCCATCGCTCCCGCGTTGAGCATCGAGCCGACGCCGTAGCTCAGACCCTCCTTCTGCCGGATGCGGGCGGCGAGCCGGGAGTTGAGGAATCCCCCGCCCAGCATGTAGTTGCCGAGGATCAGCGCCGGGTACTCGGGATCGTCGTCGCGGATGTGCAGGTTCATGCCCGCGACGAACATCGCGTTCGCCTTGTCGGGGGTCTCGATCACGACGGTCGTGTCGGGACGGGCCTGGTAGGGTTGCGGCACGCGCGCGTACGGCTGCGCGCTGCGCCAGTCGCCGAGGCGCGCGGTCACCAGCTGCGTGATCTGCGCCGCGTCGAAGTCGCCCACCACCGACAGCTCGGCGTTGGAGGCGCCGTAGAAGTCGGCGTAGAACCGGCGCACGCCCTCCAGCGTCGCCGCGGCATAGCTGGCCGCCAGCTCGTCCAGCGTCGCGACGTAGCGGGGATCGCCCTTGGGGTAGTCGCCGAGGCGGCGCTGGAAGGTCCGGAAGGCGATCGCCGTGGGCTCGCTCTTCTGCTCCTCGATCTGGGCCAGGTTCTCCTGGACCAGCGCGCGGAACTCGGTCGAGTCGAACGCCGGCTCGCGCAGGACCTCGCCCAGGAGGCCGAGCACCGCCGGGAGCCTCGGCCGCGTGGTCTCGATCATGACCGAGGTCGAGGTCGCGCCGCCGAACACGTTCACCCGCGCCTGCAGCTTGTCGAGCGAGTCCTTGATCTGCTGCCGGGTGTGGTGGAGCGAGCCGCGCAACAGCATGTCCGCCGCCAGGTCGGCGATCTCCGCCTTGCCGGTCACCGCCGTCTCGCTGCCGTAGCGCAGCCGCAGCATGGCGTTGACCGTCTGACCGCGGGTGCGCTTGGGCAGCAGCGCCAGCTGCAGCCCGTTCGCCAGCGTCGAGCGCGTGGTGCGCTGCTCGATGTTCGCCGGGGACGGATCGAACGCCTCGCCCGCCACGCGCGCCGTGTCGCCGTGATAGTCGCGCACCAGCGCGGCCACGTCCGGCACCGGGGGAATCTCGGCGCGCACCGGGGCCGGGGTCGGGATGAAGAGCCCCAGCGTCCGGTTGGACGGCACCAGGTAGCGGCTGGCGACCCGCTGCACCGCCGCCGGCGTCACGGCCTTCAGGCGGTCGCGGTACAGGAACAGCAGGCGCCAGTCGCCCATCGCGGCCCATTCCGACAGCTGCAGCCCGACCCGCGACGAGTTGTTGAGATTCAGCTCGATGTTGCGCAGCAGGGACGCCTTGCCGCGCTCGACTTCCTCGGCCGTCGGCACCGTGACGATCACCGAGTCCACCGTGCGCTCGAGCGCCGCCCGCGCGCTGTCCAGCGGGTCGCCAAGCCGGACCCGGGCGTAGAGGTACAGGATGCTGGGGTCGCGGAACTGGAACGCGATGGCGCCCACGTCCGCCGCCTTCTTGGTGTCCACCAGCGCCTTGTACAGCCGCCCGGAGGGCGCGCTCCCGAGCACCTCGCTCAGCACGTCCACGGCGGCGTAGTCCGAGTCCGAGCCCGCCGGGACGTGGTAGGCGGCCGCGACGACCTGGACGTCGCCCACCCGCCGCAGCGTGACGCTGCGCTCGCCGTCCTGCGTGGGCTCGACCGTGTAGGTCGGGTAGATCTTGAGCACGCCGCTGCGGTCCGGCCGCGGGATGCTCCCGAACCTGCTGGTGACGAGCTGCAGGGTGTGCGCCGGATCGAACTTGCCGGCGACGACCAGCACCGCGTTGTCGGGCTCGTAGTAGCGGTGGTAGAACGACTGCAGCCGCTCGATCGGCACCAGCTCGATGTCGCTCCTCGCGCCGATCGTGGCCTTGCCGTAGTTGTGCCACAGGTACGCCGTCGAGAGCGTGCGGTCCATCAGCACCCCGAACGGGTCGTTCTCGCCGGACTCGTACTCGTTGCGCACCACCGTCATCTCGGACTCGAGGTCGTGCTTGGCGACGAAGCTGTTGACCATCCGGTCCGCTTCGAGGTCGAGCGCCCAGGTCAGGTTCGTGTCGGTGGCCGCGAACGTCTCGAAGTAGTTGGTGCGGTCGAACCAGGTCGTGCCGTTCGGCTGCGCCCCGTGCTCGGTCAGCTCCTGCGGGATGTTGCGGTGATGCGGCGTGCCCTTGAACATCATGTGCTCGAGCAGGTGGGCCATTCCCGTCTCGCCGTACCCCTCGTACCGCGAGCCCACCAGGTAGATGATGTTCACGGTGATGGTCGGCTTGGACGAGTCGGGGAACAGCAGCACCTTGAGTCCGTTCGCCAGGTCGTACTCGGTGATGCCCTCGACCGTCGGGCCGCGCACCGGCGCCGGTGCGGCCGCCGCGGCGTGGGACGGGCGCGGCGCGGGGTGTCGGGGCTTCGGTTGCTGGGCGGCGAGGGGGACGGCGATCGCAACAAGCAGGATCGGCAGCACGCGCATGAAAGCCTCCGAGCGAGGGCGTGACGATGGATGGCAGGTCGGCCGCGAAGTGGAAGCGGTTGTTTCCGGGGTCTTACTATGCAGCGCGCGTCACGGGAGCGTTAGGCCGGCGGGGCGGGCGCACCGATCCCTTTGGCCGGCTTGGCGTTAGCTACCGGCGCCAGGTCCAGGCGGGGTCGGCGTACGTGGCCACGAGCCGCTCGGCCGATCGCCGCAGGGGCGCCGGCAGCGCCCGGGCGCCGGCCGGCACGCCCCAGCGGACGGCCGCCGCGGCGTGGATGGCCGCGCTCACCGCGCCCCAGCTGGCCCCCGGGGGGCCGATCAGCTCGGCTAGGCCGGTGGCGGCGGGAGCCTTGGCCTCGCCCACCGTGACGGCGGCGACCACGTCCTGCTCGGCGGCCAGGAGCAGCGAGCCGTGCTGGAGGAACGCGCCGTCGCCGCGCACCTGGGCGCTGCCGACGAGCTTGCCGCCTCCCGGCGCCGTCACCTCCCCGCCGGCCGCGCTGGCGAAGCAGGCCCCGGAGCCGACGCCGTCGGTCGGCCGGTCGGCCGCGAGCCGCACGTCGGCGCCGAGCGCCGCGAGCGCCGCGGCGAGCATGGCGTGGATCTCGCGGTACGTGTCTCGCAGCGATCCGAACGTCGCGGCCGGGGCGGCCACGGCGTAGGTGACCTCGCGGTGGTGCCAGACGGCGCGGCCGCCGGTCGGGCGGCGCACCACCGGGAGGCCGCGCGCGGCGATCGCGGCGCGGTCGTAGCGCGTCAGCGCCGGCTCGTTGCGTCCGAACGAGAGGGTCGGGGGATCCCACGCGTAGAGCCGCAGCGCGCAGCAGCCCTCGCGCTCGGCCGCCGCAAGCAGCGCGGCGTCGAGAGACATGTTCCAGGGGCCGGATGCGGGCTCGTCGACGAGGACCAGCCAGTCGGTGCTCACCTCTCACTCTTCATCGGCGCACACCTTGAGAAGTGAGGTGTGAAGGGTGAGAAGTGAAAGTGCGAGGTGAGGAGTCTCGGTGAGAAGTGAGCGGCGGTGGTGAGAAGCGGCACCGCTCCTCTCACGTCCTTGCCTCTCACCGCTCACTTGAACCTCTCACCGCTCACTTCTCACTTCTCACTTATCAGCGTCCTGCTCTGCTCTCTCATGAATTGCTGCAGGTAGTACAGCCCGCCGGCCGACTTGCCCGTGGAGCCCGACCCCTTCCAGCCGCCGAACGGCTGCAGCCCCGGCCAGGCGCCGGTGGTCGCGCCCTGCGGCCGGTTCGCGTAGCAGGTGCCGGACTCGATCCGCTCGAAGAACCACTGCGCTTCCCGCTGGTTCCCGTAGAATCCGGCCGTCAGGCCGTAGTCCACGTCGTTGGCCCGGCGCATGGCGTCGTCGAGCGAGTCCACGGCGGCGATCATCGCGATGGGGAGGAACATCTCTTCGCGCCACAGCCGGTGGCTCGCCGGCACGTTGTCCGCCAGCGTCGGCGCGCAGAAGTACCCCTTCGCCAGGTCTCCCTGGGTGAGCCGCCGGCCGCCGAACAGGATCGTCCCCGCCTGGCGCAGCTCCGCGCAGTAGCTCTCGTAGCTCCGGGCGCCGGCCGCATTGGCCACCGGGCCGAGCCAGTTCTCCCGCACCGTGGGGTCGCCGATGTTGGTGCGCTCGAGCAGCGCGAGCAGGCGGGCCGTCAGCTGGTCCTTGACCGGGCGCTCCACGAAGATGCGACTCGTGGCCGAGCACTTTTGGCCCTGCAGGCCGAAGGCCGAGCGGTAGCAGCCGAGCGCCGCCTGGTCGAGGTCGGCATGGCGCGAGACGATCGTCGCGTTCTTCCCGCCCATCTCGGCGATGCACGGCCGGGGCCACTTCCCGCCGGCGAAGCTGCGGTAGATGTGCATGCCCACGTCGAACGAGCCGGTGAACGTGATGCCGTCCACGTGCGGGTTGGTGATCAGCTCCTCGCCGAGCGTTCCTCCCGGCCCGGTCACGAAGTTGTAGACGCCCCTGGGCAGGCCCGCGTCGAGGAAGCAGCGCGCGAGGAAGTACCCGACCCACGGCGTGTCGGTGGCGGGCTTGGCCACCACCGTGTTGCCGGCCAGCAGCGCCGCGCCCGAGGGCCCGCCCGAGAGTGCCACGGGGAAGTTCCACGGCGAGATCACCACCCAGACGCCATAGGGACTGAGCAGGCTGGTGTTGGACGCCGTGAAGCCCCGGAGTGGATCGCGGCCCATCGGCGTCACGTAGCCGTCGTGCCGCTCCATCTGGTCGCAGTAGTACGAGATGAGGTCCGCCGTCTCCTGCACGTCGCCCAGCGCCTCCATCCGGTTCTTGCCGACCTCCAGCGAATCGATCGCGGCGAACTCGAAGACGCGCTTGTTGATCAGGGCGGCGGCGGCGCGCAGGTACCGCACCCGCCGCTGCCAGGGGAGCGCACGCCAGGCGGGGAACGCCTTGCGCGCCGCGTCGATCGCAGCCCGGGCGTCGTCCACGCCGCCTTTCTGGAACCGGCCCAGCAGCCAGTCCGTGTCGATGGGGCTCTTGTCCTCGAACTGCTCGGCGGCGATGCGCGGCTCGCCGCCAACGAGGAGCGGGTAGTCGCGGCCGAGCTCGCTGCGCACCTTGGCGAGCGCCCGGTCGTAGCTCGCGTGCAGTGCCTCGGGCGGCTCGAACATGGTGGCGTACGTGAGATGGAAGGCGGCAGCCCTGCTCGGGGCTGCCTTCTTGGCGCTCTTGGACTTAGCAGGCACGGGAGGTCCCCGGACGTTCGGGTGGGCGGCGGTCTGCAGGCGCCGAGAAGACTAGCAAACCGCGGGCCAGGAAGGTAGCCCGATCCGGCGCGTCGGAGTTGCGGTCGAACAGGGGCTGCGACCCGGCGACGCGGCGTCAGGCTCTCACCGACAGCGCGATCAGCGTCTGCGCAGCCCAGTACGCGGCCAGCTCGAGCGCGTGCGCTTCGCGCGACGGATGGCGGAAGCGGCGCACGGCGAGAATCGCGTCCGAGGCCACGAACAGCGAGGCGCCCGCGAGCGCGCAGAGATAGGAGGCGTGGGTGACGTCCGGGGCGCGGCCGCGGGCCGCCGCGCGCCAGGCCATCGCGCACAGGACGGTGACGTACGCGAGAACCGGGACTCGCAGCGCCCCCAGATCGCTCCACACGTAGCGGGTGACCGCCGCGCCTGCGACCAGGAACGGCACGAGGAGGCGGAGCTGCCCCGGGGCGATGGGGTTGCCGAGCGTGAACGCGGCGAGGTAGGCCAGGTGCGCGAGCAGGAACGCGGCCAGGCCGGCGGCGAAGCGGTCGGGACGGGGAAGCAGCAGCACGTCGCCCGCGAGCGAGAGCGCGAGCCCGAGCACCACGAGGCCGCGGTACGGCTGGCTGCCCGGCCGGATCAGCCAGGCGGCGCCGAGCAGGATGATGAACGTCGTGATGGGCTTGAAGAGGGCGAAGCCGGGGCGGTCGTCGCGGGCGGCGGCGAGGAGGGCGAAGCCGGCCGAGATCGCGACCGCGCCGATGAACAGGAGCGTCGAGGGCTGCATCGTTTCCTTCCCGCTGGCTGCCGGCCCGCGGCGGTGGGCCGGGTCCTTACCGGCCGAACGCGTACCTCACGTCGGGGTTCCGCGCCGCCGCCGCCTCGTCGAACCGGCTCACCGGCGTCAGGCGGGGCGCGCCGGTCACCAGCTCCGGCTGCTCCTCCGCCTCCTTCGCGATCTGCAGCATCGTGTCGGCGAAGCGGTCCAGCTCGTCCCTGGTCGCGGTCTCGGTCGGCTCGATCATCAGCGCTTCGGGCACGATGAGGGGGAAGTACACGGTCGGGGCATGGAAGCCGTAGTCGAGCAGCCGCTTGGCGATGTCGAGCGTCTTGACGCCGTAGTTCTCCTTGAACGGCGTGCCGGTCGCCACGCACTCGTGCATCCCCCGTCCGAAGGGCAGCGGGTACTTCGCTTCGATCCGCGCGGCGAGGTAGTTGGCGTTCAGCACCGCGGCCTGCGCCGTCTCCCGGATGCCCTCGCGGCCCAGCATGGAGATGTAGGTGTAGGCGCGCACCATCATCCCGAAGTTCCCGGCGTAGCCGTGCAGCTTCCCGATCGTCTGCGGGCGGTTCCACTCGCGGCGGTAGGCGTCACCGATCTTGACGACCGTCGGCACGGGCAGGAACGGCTCGAGGTGCTGCTTCACGGCCACCGGGCCCGCCCCGGGCCCGCCGCCGCCGTGCGGCGTCGAGAACGTCTTGTGGAGGTTGAAGTGCATCGCGTCCACGCCGCTCTCGCCCGGCCGCACCACGCCCATGAGGGCGTTCATGTTGGCCCCGTCCATGTAGAGCAGGGCGCCGGCCCGGTGCACCATCGCCGCGATCTCGACGACCTCGGTCTCGAATCGGCCCACGGTGTTGGGGTTGGTGAGCATTACCGCTGCGGTGTCCGGCCCCAGCGCCGCCTTCAGGGTCCCGAGGTCCATCTGGCCGCGGGCATCGGACTTGATCGCCTTCACCACGAAGCCCGCCAGGGCGGCCGTGGCCGGATTGGTGCCGTGGGCGCTGTCGGGGATGATCACCGTCTTGCGCGCCGCGTCGCCCCGCGAGCGGTGGTAGGCGGCGATCAGGAAGATGCCCGTCATCTCCCCCTGCGCGCCGGCCGCGGGCTGGAGCGTGATCGCGTCCATCCCGCTGACGTCCTTGAGCCACTCGCCCAGCGTGAACATCAGCTGCAGCGCGCCCTGGCACGCCGAGTCGGGCGTGAAGGGATGCAGCGCGGCGAACCCTGGCAGCCGCGCCATGTCCTCGTTGACCTTGGGGTTGTACTTCATGGTGCACGACCCCAGCGGGTACAGGGCGCGGTCCACGTGGTGGTTCTTGAGCGACAGCTCCACGAAGTGCCGCATCACCTCGAACTCCGGCACCTCGGGCAGGCGCGGCGGGTCCCGGCGCAGCGCCGCGGCCGGCAGCAGGTCGGCCGCGCGGCGCGGGGCGACCGGCCTGGGCACCCGCGTGCCGCCGCGTCCGCTCCGCGAGCGCTCGAAGATGAGGGGCGTGGGAATCGGGCTCAGCGGGAACGGCTGCATGGTCGTCCTCTAGAAGGCGTACGACTGGCCGGGCTGGAGCACCACCACCTGGGCGAGCGCTCCGACCGCCTGCTTGAAGGCCTGGGGATCGGCCTCGATCACCGGGAAGGTGCCCCAGTGCATCGGGATGGCCACCCGCGGCTTGACGAACGACACGGCGCGCACCGCGTCCTCGATCCCCATCGTGAAGTTGTCGCCGATGGGGAGCAGCATCACGTCCACGCGGCCCTCGAGCAGCTGCATCTCCAGCGTGAGGGCGGTGTCGCCGGTGTGGTACACGCTGCGGCCCCCCACCGTGACCACGAAGCCGCAGGGGAACGTGGTGAACCGTCCCGCGTCGTCGCCCTCGATGCCGCCGCCGTGGAACGCCACCACCAGCTTCACCTTCCCGAACGGGAACTCGCGCGCGCCGCCGAGGTGCATCGGGTGCACGTTCGGCGCGCCCTGCTCGGCGCAGAACAGCGCCAGCTCGTACGGTGCCACGATCGTGGCCTTGTGCAGCTTGGCGAGCGGAATGGCGTCGCCGAGGTGGTCGCCGTGGCCGTGGGTGAGCAGGATGGCGTCCGGCCTGGGCAGCGCGGCGGCCTCGATGTCGGCCAGCGGGTTACCCGTCAGGAAGGGGTCGAACACGATCCGCTTGCCGGCGTGCTCGAGCACGAAGCAGTCGTGGCCGTGGAAGGTGAGCGTGGGCATCGCCGTCGGCTCAGATCTTCTTCAGCACTTCGACCAGCCGGTCCACGTCGGCGGTGGTGCGCTTCTCGGTCGCCGCGATGAGCAGCGCGTGGCCGTCCTCCATCGGGGAGGCGAAGCGGTCGAGTGCGACGCCGGGCAGCACGCCGAGCTCCGCGGCGCGGTGGACGATCTCGGCCGCGGGCTTGGGCGTCCGCACCGCGAACTCGTGGAAGAACGGGCCGCCCGGACAGAGCGGCGCGTACCCCTTGATCCGGGTCACGGCGTCGTACACCGCGTGGGCGTTGACGCACGACGCCTCGGCGACGCCCCGGAGGCCCTCGAGGCCCACCGTGGCGAGGTACACGGTGGCGGCGAGCGCCAGCAGCCCCTGGTTGGTGCAGATGTTGCTGGTCGCCTTCTCGCGGCGGATGTGCTGCTCGCGCGTCTGCAGCGTCAGCACGAAGCCGCGCCGGCCCTCGTGGTCCCGGGCCACCCCGACGATGCGGCCGGGCATGTGCCGGATGTAGTCCTGCTTGGCGGCGAAGATGCCGAGCACCGGGCCGCCGAAGCTCATCGGGATGCCGAGGGGCTGGCCCTCGGCCACGGCGACGTCGGCACCGCGGGCGCCGGGGCTCTCGAGCAGCGCCATCGCGACCGGATTGAACGCCACCACGAGCAGGGCGCCGGCGTCGTGCGCCGCGGCGGCGCACGCGCCGAGGTCCTCGATCACGCCGAGGAAGTTGGGCTGCTGCACCACCAGGCAGGACGCGCCGGCGAGGAGCGGGCCCGCGGCGGCGAGGTCGAGCGTCCCGTCGGACCGGCGCGGGGCCACCGCGACCGTGCGTCCCGTCGCGCCGATGTAGGTCTCGGTCACGCGGCGGTAGTGGGGGTGCACGGTGTGCGCCATCACCACCCGGGGCCGGTCCTTCTTCACGCTGCCGGCCAGGATGGCCGCCTCGGCGCAGGCACTCGCGCCGTCGTACATGGAGGCGTTGGCGACGTCCATGCCCGACAGCTCGCACATCATGGTCTGGAACTCGTAGATGACCTGCAGCGTGCCCTGCGAGACCTCGGGCTGGTAGGGCGTGTAGGCCGTGTAGAACTCGGAGCGCCGCAGCACGTGGTCCACGATCGAGGGCACCCAGTGGTCGTACATCCCCGCGCCCGCGAAGCAGACCAGCGGGGCGTCCTCGCCCGCCAGCGCGCTCACCGCGCGCACGGTGTCCCATTCGGGGGAGGCCTCGGGCACGGCGAGCGGCCGGCCCGACCGCAGCGCGGCGGGGATCGCCGCGAACAGCTCGTCGAGCGAGGCGATGCCGATCGTCTTCAGCATCTCGCGGACGTCGGCGTCGCTGTGGGGTACGTAGGACATGGGAGATCGAGCCTGAGGGGAGAATGTGCAGCGCCCCGGGGATTGGCCCGGGGCGCCGTGGTTACTGTCCGATGTGCGCGGCGTAGTCCGCGGGGCCGAGCAGCTCGCCGAGCTCCGCGGGGTTCGTGACCCGCAGGCGGATCATCCAGCCCCCGCCGTAGGGGTCCTTGTTGATCACCGAGGGGTCGCCCTCGATGGCCGCGTTCACCTCCACCACTTCACCGGCGACCGGGCAGTACAGCTCCGAGACCGCCTTCACCGCCTCGATGGTGCCGAACGGCTCCATCTTGCCGAACGTGGCGCCGGGCTTGGGGAGATCCACGTACACCACGTCGCCGAGCTCGCCCTGGGCGTAGTCCGTGATCCCGACTTCGACGATCCCCGGCTTGCCAGTCTGGTGGACGTATTCGTGCTCTTCGGTGTAGGCGAGGTCGTCCGGGATCTTCGACATCGGGGCTCCACGTGCAGCGAGGGTTCCTGGCGGCCCCAAAGGGTATTCGGGGCGCCGGCCGGTGTCAAGCGAAAAACGCGCGCCCGCGCGGCGCCGCGCGCGGCTCTAGCGCCGCGCGTTGCGGCGGCGGGTCACCTCGGCGGTGAGCGCGTCCCACGCGGCTCGCGCGTTCGCCTGCAGCGCCTCGAGCGAGCCGTCGTTGTCGATGACGATGTGGCTCTTGGCGCGCTTGAAGCGGCTCGACAGCTGCGCGCTCATCACGTCCCGGGCTTCCTCGTCGGCGTAGCCGCGCAGCTCCACCAGCCGCCGCCGTCGCGTCTCCTCCGGCGCGTCCACCAGGACCACCACGTCCCACGCGTCGGGATCGAGGACCTCGAACAGCAGCGGGATGTCGGACACGACGATCGCGGCGCCGGCCTTGCGGGCGTCCTCGAGCCGCTCGGCGTGCAGCCGCATGACCTCGGGATGGGTGATGGCGTTGAGCACCGCCCGGCGCTCGTCGTCGCCCATCACCCGGCGCCGCAGCAGCGCGCGGTCCAGCGAGCCGTCGGCGAGCGCCAGGTCGTCGCCGAACCGCGCGAGGATCGCGGCCAGCGCCGGCCGGCCGGGGGCGACCGCCTCGCGCGCCAGCTGGTCGGTGTCCACCACCACCGCGCCCCAGTGCGCGAAGTGCGCCAGCACCGTGCTCTTGCCCGCCGCGACGTTGCCGGTGAGAGCGACCGAGAGCATCAGGCGGGCGCCGAGATCTCGAACAGCTTGCGCTGCAGCTCGTCCCTGCGCGGCACGTCGTGGCAGTGGCGGCAGCGCGCCTCGTAGGCCTCGTGCCCGCCCACCATGATCTGCGGCGAGTCGTAGGGCGCGGGCTGGCCGTTCACCAGCCGCTGGTTGCGGGTCGCGGGCCCGCCGCACACCACGCAGATGGCGTGCAGCTTGTCCACGATCTCCGCCGCGGCCATCAGCGCCGGCATCGCGCCGAAGGGCTCGGCGCGGAAGTCGGTGTCGATGCCGGCGAGGATCACCCGCACCCCCCGGTCGGCGAGCGCGTTGGCCACTTCCACGATCCCCTCGTCGAGGAACTGCGCTTCGTCCACCGCCACGACCTGCGTGTCCGCCTTGAGGCGCTGCATGATCTCGCGCGCCTCGTTGATCGGCTCCGCCTCAGCGATGCCGCCATCGTGGCTCGAGACCGTGTAGATCCCGGCGTAGCGCGCGTCGAGATGGGACTTGAAGACCTGGACCTTGTTCCTGGCGATCACCGCCCGGCGGATCCGGCGGATCAGCTCCTCGCTCTTGCCGCTGAACATCGAGCCGCAGATGACTTCGATCCAGCCGGGCTTGGTACCGTGGAACATCTTCGATCCTGGGTGGGCGGGAGGGGTGCGGAAGTATGAAAGTCGGTGCCGAGGGGGTCAAGGCGCGGACTTTCCCTATTGCGAAAAATCAAGGAAATACCTAGGTTTTCGGGCATATCGGGGCACCGCCCCGCTACGCACACCCCCCACTGCGAAGGAGTCCTCCGGTGAACAAGTCCGATCTCGTGGGCGCGCTGGCAGGCAAGACGAAGATGTCGAAGGCGGATGCCGGTCGCACGGTCGAGGCGCTGTTCGCTCCGAGCGGCGTCATCGCCAACGAGCTGAAGAAGGGCGCCAAGGTGCAGATCACCGGCTTCGGGAACTTCGAGACCAGGAAGCGCGGCGCTCGCAAGGGGCGCAACCCGCGCACGGGCAAGGAGATCACCATCAAGGCGTCGGTCGCTCCGGTGTTCCGCGCCGGCAAGGGCCTCAAGGACGCCGTCCGCAAGAACAAGTAGCCCGGCCACCGATCCGCTGATTTTTGAGGCGCCGCCTCGGGTTTCCCGGGGCGGCGCTTCGCGTCAGGACCCCTTGCCCGGGCGGCCGGCCGCCGCCGGGGCGTGGCCGCGATCCAGCCGCGCGGCCACCCGGCGGCCCCGCAGGCTCGTGCCGGTCAGGGCACGCACCACCCGCTCCGCATCCTCGGCCCGCACCTCGACCAGACAGTAGAGCTCGCGCACCTCGATCTTCCCGACGTGCTCGGCGGCCAACCTGGCCTCGCCGACGATCGCGCCCAGCAGGTCACCGGGGCGCACGTTGTCCTTCTTGCCGACGCCGATCCACAGCTTCGCCCACGCGGGCACCGCGCCCGGCGTCTCGGCGCCGGCGCCCGGCGCCGCCGCGTCGGGCGGGGCGTGCGCCCCGGCGGGCGCGCCCGGGCCGAGGCGAAGCGCCGCGGCGGCGACCTCGGCGGGATCGAAGCGGCCGAGCAGCGGGCCGATGAGGAACAGCTCGCGGTCCAGGCTATCGTGTTCGATGGTGTGCGCGAGCCGCGCGCGCAGCGCCTCCGACTGCCGCTCCAGGGCGTCGAACGCCGTCGGCAGTCGCAGCGCCGTGAGGGGCGCGAATACGCCCCGGAGCCAGGACAGCTGGCACGGCTCGACGACCAGGACGAGCCGCCGCGCCGCACCCGCCGCGGCCCGCGCCAGCCCCTCGGCGGCGTCGCGGCTCGGCGGGCACGGGGCGACGGTCACGTCGTCGTCCGACGCGGGATCGAGCGCGTCGAGAACGTCGCGGCGCACGGCGTCGAAGCGCTCGGGGCGGGCCACGACGTAGCTCGCGGGCCCGAGGGCGGCGGGGGCGGGCAGGTCGCTGGCGTCGTTGGGGGGGAAGCCGAAGGTGACGGCCTTGAACGCGTAGCGCTCGATGAGCGCTTCGATCTCGGGCGAGGGCGCGGAGACCAGGATGATGCGTTGGGCGTCGCGGGCCACTTCGGCCATCACCGCCGCGAGCGCCTCGCGTCCCTCGTCGTCGAGCTGCTCGGGCCACGCCAACACCACCGTCTGGAACTCCGCGGCCCTCAGGGCCGATCGCTTGAGGAGGCGGAGCGCGTCGGCCGGCGAGACCGAGAGGCGGCCCGGCAGTCCCGCGGTGAGCTGGCGCTGGGCGCGTGCGAGGCCGGAGACGGCGAGCGCGGCGGCGCGGGGTGCGGCCTCGTGGAGTGCGACGGCGCGGTCGGCGTCGGCGGCGAGGACGAGGACGGGACGGGACTCGGGGATGGCCTGAAGGTACGGCGCGGCGGCCGCGGGAACGGGCGGGACCAGGGCGGCCAGGTTATGGCCGCGAGCAACGACCGGTGAAGCGTCCACGGCTGCAACCCCCGAGTTGTCAAAGAGGAACGGCGATCCGCCGGGGAGAGTACCGTCGCGGGCGGCGTTCCTCAAGAGGGCGGGTGTCGCGCCGCCCGCTTGGGACCGCGCCGGGGCTGCGGTCGCGGCCAGGAGCCCGGGCGGGCCCAGGTCGGCCGCCGTGGGGTGCGCCTCGCGGCCGGGCCTTCACCGCGCCGCGTCGATTGCCGCCTTGAGGCCGGCGACCACGGCGGGCAGCGAGCCGTCGGCCCAGAAGTGGATGAAGTAGACCGGCGGCGTTTCGCCGACCATGTGGCCGTGCAGCGCCTCGACGACGATGCCGTTCGCCGCCATCGCGCGGAGCACCGGTGCCACCTGGGCCTCGAGGACCGCGAAGTCGCCCGTGGCCACCGCCCGGCGCGGCGTGATGGCCTGGATGTTGACCGGCGTGGCGAGAGCCAGCGCGGGCGGCAGCGTGCGCTTGTGCCAGCGCACCGGCCGGCTCACCAGCAGGAAACCGAGCTGTACCACGCTGCCCTGCGCGCGGCCGCCCCGGCCCAGCACGCGGAAGACCGTGGCGGTGTCGACCGTCACCGGCGGCGCCACGACCGCCGCCACCGGCCGGGGCGTGAGGGTCCGCGCGAGCACGGAATCGAGCCGGCGGGCCAGATCCAGCGCGGCCCCCTCGGCGTGGAAGTGCACGGAGACCAGCCTCGGCTGCTCGCCCACCAGGTGGTCGTGGATCCCCGTCACCTCGAGGCGCTGGTGGAGCAGCGCGGCCTCGACCGGACCGAGCTCGCCGGGCGTGAGCACCAGGTCGCCCATCACGAGGGCGTCGGCGGCCGACCCGGCGAATCCCGCCCACGCCCCCGCCACGAGCGGCACGGCGAGGGTGACATCGCCCAGCCGCACGGTGAAGTCGCGGCGCGGGAAGTTGTAGCGGACGTAGCCGGCCGCGGGGACGGCCGGCGTCTCGAGGATGGCCGCGACCGAGTCCCAGGGCGGCACCACCGGCTCCTGGGCGGCGGCGGGCGCGGCCCGGGCCAGCGCGGCGACGGCGCCCGCGAGCAGGGCGATGCCGGCGCGTCGGCCCACCGCGCTAGCCCGCTCCCGCCGCGGCGCGGAGCGCGCCCACGCGCTCAGGCCCGGCGCCGGGCCGGAGCCCGGCGGGCGCCGCGCGTGCCGCGCGCCTGCCGGAGCGCGACGCAGCACATCCCCGGGCGCGGGTCGAGCGCGGTCTCGACGCCGGGGGCGCCGAGTCCCGCCACGAGGCCCTGGAGCATGGCGTGGTTGGCGCCGCACACCAGGGCGCGATGGTGCAGGGCCAGGGCGTGGAACGGGCAGTTGCGCAGGCGCACCCCGGTGCCTTCCGGCGCGGGCTCGAAGCCCAGGATCTCCACCGCCGCCGTCACCGCCGCGAGCGGCCGCCGGCGTGCCGCGCCCCGCGGCGCCCCCTCGCCCATCTGCTTTCCGAGCCGCTCCCCGAACGCGCGTGCCACGCGCCCGAGGTCCCGGGAGCGCGCGGTCCCGCGCTCGAGCGCCTCGGCGAACAGCTCCGCCGCCAGCGCGTAGCTGCGCGGCGGGAGGCTCACGGCGAGCTGCTCGTCCGAACGGCGGTAGAGCTTCGCGGGCCGGCCGGCCCCCGGTCCCGAGCGCCCGGTGAGCCGGCGGTACTCGGCGACCAGCAGGCCGGCCGCCACCAGCTTGTCGAGGTGGAAGGCCGCCAGGGCCCGCGAGATCCCCGTCCCGCGCGCGGCCTGGTCGCGCGAGACGGCGCCGCCCCGGTCCACCGCGTAGAAGTAGAGGGCGCGCCGCGCGGGCTCCTCGAGCGCCGCGATGCCGGCGATCTGCCGCTCCAGGCGGTGGCGGGCCATGCCGCAATGTATCACGAGCGGCGGCTGGCGCTAGAGGCTTGCCGCCGCGCCGCGGGTTTCTTGAACGAGCACAACCGGTTCATAGAAACCCCGCGCCGGAGGAGGGCTCGTGCGGTACGACTGCGCGTTCCAGGGGCAGCGGATGCGGGGCACGGTCGAGGTCACGGCGGCGCGATCGGCGGGTGGGCGCGCCGGACCTGCGCGGCCGGGGTCTGGCCGCGGACCGCCGGCCGCGTCATCTTGGCGGCGGACCTCCACCCGGAAGCCGCGATGCCAGCCGCCCGCAAGCTCGATCTCCACCAGCTGTACGCCGCCGAGTACGCCGCGCCGCGCACGCCCGCGATCGTCGCGACGAAGCCGGCGCGCTACCTGTCCGCCGCGGGGTCGGGCGATCCCAGCGGCCCGGCGTTCGGCGAGAAGGCGGGCGCGCTGTACGCCGTCGCCTACGCCGTGAAGATGGCCCGCAAGCGGGCCGGCCGGGACTTCAAGGTCGCGGGCCTCGAGGGACTGTGGTGGGGCGTGGGGGTGTCGCGGTGGATGATCGAGGCCGACCGCGGGAAGTGGCGGTGGAAGGTCCTGATCCGGATGCCGGCGTTCGTCACCGCCGCCGAGGTGGTGGCAGCGAAGCGGCAGCTCCTCGCCAGGGGCAAGCCGAAGGCGATCGGCCGGGTGGCGCTGGAGCGGCTCGCCGAGGGGCGCTGCGTCCAGGTGCTGCACGTCGGTCCCTACATGGACGAGGGGCCGACGCTGGATGCGATGCTGGCGTTCGCCAAGGCGCAGGGCCTGAAGTTCAGCGGCAAGCACCACGAGATCTACCTGTCGGACCCGCAGCGCGTGAGGCCGGCGAAGCTGCGGACCATCCTGCGGCACCCGGTGCGCTAGCCCTCGCGGGTGGCGCGGATCAGCGCCTCCATGTGCTCGAGATAGCGCTCCAGCGCACGGCGGCCCGCGGCGGTGAGGCGGTACTCGGTCCGCGGCAGCCGCCCCTCGAACGACTTCGTGCAGGCGACGTACTCCGCCTCCTCGAGCTTGCGCGCATGCACGCTGAGGTTGCCGTCGCTGGTGCCCAGCAGCTTCTTCAGGTCGCCGAAGCTGAGCGACTCGTTCACCGCCAGCGCGCTCACGATGCCGAGACGGAGCCGCTCGTGGATCAGGCGGTCGAGCTCGGACGCGTGGCTCGCCGGACGGGTCCGCTCGCGCTCCTCCACGCGGCGCCGGTCCGCCTCCTTCCGCATCGCGCCGGCCCTAGCCACCGTGCTTCCGCGCGATCAGGGCGCCGAACACCACGTGCAGCACGCCGAAGCCCGCCACCATCAGCAGGTCGCCCCACGCGGCCGGCGCGGCCAGCGCCGCCGTGCCCACCACCATGAAGGAAAGGCCCATCACCGGGACCGTGCTGACCGAGAACGCGCCCGCCGTCGCGAACGCCGTCCCGTACAGGAGCAGCCAGGTTCCCGGCAGGATCGCGGTGGCCCCGCCGTAGTAGAGCGGAATGGTGAGGATCGCGCCCGCCGCCATCGGCGTGGCGAACGTCAGGGCGAACTTGCGGCCCGGCCGCCCGAACAGGGGCTGGCGCGCCCGCCGCGCCTTGCGCACCGTCATCCCGACGCCGATCACGACGCCGAGCAGCGCCTCCACCAGCCACACCCGCATCCACGCGCGGTGCGTCGCGGCCCGGGAGGCCAGGTACGCCGCGGGAAAGGCCGTGAGGCCGATGATGGCGCCGCCCCAGCCCGACAGCGCCGTGAACGACGCCGCGTTCTCCATGGTCGCCCGGATGTAGCGCAGGTCGTCCATGGCCCGCGCGTGCAGCGCGTCCGCCCCGGGCGCGGGGGCGCCGGGCGGCGGGGCCGGGGGGTCGAAACGTCGCATGTCCGCGAGGATAGGCGGGCGCCGCGGAAGTGTCAAGTACTTTGCTGTGCAAAGTCGTGCGGAACCTCCGCCCCCGCCTGCGGTACATCGCGCGTGAGCCGAACCCTCCCCGACGGCGGTCCGTCCGTTCCCCGCCCGCTCCGCGTGAGCGGGTACCACGGGGCGCCGACGCCGGCCACGCTGCTCGTCGTGCACTTCGACCGGTCGCAGCGGATGCGCCGCGCCGCCAAGGGGCTGGCCGGGTTCTGGGGCGCGATGATGGTGAGCGTGTTCATTCCCGTCGCGCATTTCGTGCTGGTGCCGTCGCTGTTCGGGATCGGGATCTGGCAGTTCCTGCGACGCCTGCGCCGGCGCGATCTGGTGCGCGGTGCGCACGCGGTCTGCCCCGACTGCGGCGTGGAGCAGGACTTCGAGCTCGCGGTCGGGCGCCGCTTCCCGCAGGGGGTGCGGTGCCGGAGCTGTCGCCGCGGGCTCACCATCGCCACCGTGGAGGCCGCGTGAAGCTGCTGCGGACGCTGCTCGTGTTCATCGCCGCCACCCTGCTCGCGGCCCTCGGCCAGCAGGTGATGGGCCTCGCCGGCATGGTCGTGGGCTCCATCGCCGGCATCTTCGTGGGCTACTGGGCCGCCCGGCGCCTGATGCCGTAGCGTTTCCGCGCTGTTGACAGCGGGGCAGGCCGCGCCATCTTGGGGCGCGTGCGGCCCGCGGTCCTCCTGCTCCTCCTCGTCGGCTCCTCCCACGCGCTCTGGTCCCAGGCGCCGCGGCCGCTCGCGTGCCAGTCGTGCGGGCGGCGCGACGAACGCGTCCGGCAGGCGCCCGCGCCCGGGCCGGCGCGGCCGCGCGCCCGGGACGTCGGGCTGGTGTTCGGCGTGCTGCCGAGCGGCCCGCTCGACGCCATCACCGACGTGGCCGGCGTGCGGGTCGGCCAGGTGACGGTCGTGGCCGGCGACTCGATCAACACGGGCGTCACGGCCGTTCTCGCGCATGGCGGCAACGTGTTCCGCGACAAGGTGCCCGCCGCGGTCGCGGTGGGGAACGGGTTCGGCAAGCTCACCGGCATCGCCCAGGTGCGCGAGCTGGGGGAGCTGGAGTCGCCGGTGGTGCTCACCTGCACGCTGTGCGTGCCGCGCGTCGCCGACGCGGTGCTCGGCTGGATCCTGGCGCTGCCGGGGAACGAGGACGTGCAGTCGGTGAACGTGGTGGTGGGCGAGACCAACGACGGCTACCTCAACGCCATCCGTCGGCGGGCCGTGGGCGAGGCCGACGTGCTCCGCGCCCTGGCCGGCGCCACGGACGGCCCGGTGGACGAGGGCAGCGTCGGCGCGGGTCGCGGCACCGTGGCCTTCGGGTGGAAGGGCGGGATCGGCACCGCGTCGCGGCGCCTGCCGGCGGGCCTGGGGGGCTGGACGGTGGGCGTGCTGGTGCAGACCAACTTCGGCGGGGTGCTCGCCATCGGCGGCGCGCCGGTGGGCCGCGAGCTGGGCCGCTACTTCCTCCGGGACGAGTTGCGTCGCGGCGACGGCTCGGTGATGATCGTGATCGCCACGGACGCGCCGCTCGACCCGCTCGGCCTGGAGCGAGTGGCGCGGCGCGCCTTCCTCGGCGTGGCGCGCACCGGCTCGCCGATGACCAACGGCAGCGGCGACTTCGCGCTCGCCTTCTCGACGGCGCTGGCGGTGCGGCGCGGACCCCTCGCCGAGGGTCAGCGTACCCGCACCGGCGAGACCGTGGCCGGGGAGGCGATCTCGCCGCTGTTCGAGGCGGTCGTGGAGGCGACGGAGGAGGCGATCGTCAACTCGCTGTTCCGCGCCGAGACCGTGCACGGGTACCGGGGCACGGTGGCCGCGCTGCCCCTGGATTCGGTCGTCACCATTCTGCGGGAGCACCGGGTCATTCCATGAACGCGCTCTTCTCACGCAACGTCGCCGCGTTGTCGCCGAGTGCCACCCTCGCCGTGTCCGCCGAGGCCGCGCGCCTCAGGCGCGAAGGCGTCAACGTGGTCGATCTGGGCGCGGGCGAGCCGGACTTCCCGACCCCGAAGCTGGTGGCGGAGGCGGGCATCCGCGCCACCGAGCAGGGGAAGACCAAGTACGCGGCGAACGAGGGCATCCTCGAGCTGCGGGCCGCGGTCGCCCGGCGCCTGTCGCTGCTCTCGGGCGGCCGGCCGGTGAACGCCGACAACATCGTCGTGTCCAACGGCGCGAAGCAGTCGCTGCTGAACGCGTGCTTCTGCCTGTTCAGCGGGCGGGAGAAGGTGCTCATCCCCTCGCCCGCGTGGACGTCGTATCCGCAGATCGTGCACCTGTCGCGGGCGACGCCGGTGGAGATCGCGGGGGAGGCGGAGTGGAGCCTCAAGGTCTCGGTGCGCGACCTGGACCGGGAGTGGGACGAGTCGGTCAAGGGGCTGATCATGAACTCGCCCTGCAACCCCACCGGCGCGGTGTACACGCTGGCGGAGCTGAAAGCGATCGCGGAGTGGGCGAGGCGGAAGGGCGTATGGATCGTCGCCGACGAGATCTACCGGCGGATCCACTACGGCGACGGCGTGGCGCCCTCGTTCCTCGACCTGCCGGACGACCTGCTGGAGCGGGTCGTGCTGATCGACGGCGCGAGCAAGGCCTACGCGATGACCGGCTGGCGGATCGGCGTCGCCCTCGCCTCGCGCGAGCTGGCGCGGACGATGGCGGCGCTGCAGTCGCACAGCACCTCGGGCGCCAACACGATGGCCCAGTGGGCCGCGGCGGAGGCGTTCGGCAACGATCTGGTGCAGCCCGAGGTCGAGGCGATGACCGCGGCGTTCCGGCTGCGCCGCGACTACCTGGTGGGGCGGTTCCGCAAGGAGCTGCCCGGCGTCGAGTTCGTCGAGCCGATGGGCGCCTTCTACCTCTTCTTCCGGGCGGACGACGTGTTCGGCCGCAGCGTGCCGAACGCGACCGAGTTCTGCCGGCGCCTGATCGCCGACGAGGCGCTGGCGCTGGTGCCGGGCGCGGCGTTCGGCGACGACCGGTGGGTACGGCTGAGCTACGCGGCCAGCGACGAGGCGCTCAAGGAAGGGGTGGATCGACTCGTCCGTCAGTTCGCCCGGCTGGCGTCCGAGAAGGAAGAGGCGAGCAAGCAGAAGGCGGGGTAGCTGCCGGACGGCAAGTTGCGAGTGGCGCCAAGACGCCAGTCGTGAGGGGGCAGACCGGTTGCCAGTACCGACGACGGGACTGGCCCCCAACCACTCCCTTCTGGCAACCACTTCCCCCTTGCGGTCTGGCAACTGTCCTGTCCACTGGCTTCTCGGATCTCCCCTCTCCCCATTGCCCCCGCTGCTGGCTACGGTTCCGGCCAAGGCCTATATTTGCCGCCCGCATTCACTTGAGGCGTCGGATGGGTCTGGGCGGGCGGGTCGTCGAGCGGACGGGCCGGGTGCCGCACATCAGCTACCGGTGGGATCCGGAGACGGACATCCTCACCGGGTCGGTCAAGGCCGGGCCGAAGAAGGCCGGCGGCCTCACGGGCTCCGTCGAGCTCGAGGGCAGCGACGGCTCCTTCATCCTCCTCGACGTCGTCGGCGGCGCGATCCACGGCGTGGAGGTCGTGGTGTGGCCCGACGTGCGGACCGCCGCCTCGCTCCTGCCGCCGCAGGAGGTCGAGAACGGCGACGTGGTGCTCCCGACGCGCCGCTCCCAGCCGTCGGTCGCCGCCGTCGAGGTGGATACGGCCCTCACCATCGAGACCAACCCCTCGGAGTCGCTGTTCCACGTCCGGCTGGGGCCGGCGCGGACGACCACGGCCGTCCGCGTGGCCGACGGCCTGCTGGTCGAGGTGGACGAGGAGCAGGAGCTGGCGGGCCTGTGGCTGCTCGACGTCCCGCCGTTCCCCGCCGACGAGCCCGCGGTGTGATCACGGCGCTGGTGCAGGTCCGGTGCTCGCGGGATCTGATCCCCGAGACGGCGGAGGCGATCGCGGCCCTCGACGGCGTGGCGGAGGTGTACTCCGTGTCCGGGGAGTGGGACCTCGTCGCCATCGTGAAGGTCAAGGCGTACGACGACATCGCCAAGGTCGTGACGGAGCGGCTGGTCCGGGTGCCCGGCATCATGCGCACCCACACCATCAGCGCCTTCCGCGTCTACTCGAAGGCGGACCGCGAGGCCGGCTTCACGCTCGGCGACCACTAGGCCGCCGGGCCGCGGGGCGGCGTCTCCCATCCGATGAGAATCGCGCACCTGGCGGACGTGCACCTCGGCCTCCGCCAGTTCCAGCGGCTCGACGCGTCAGGCGTCAACCAGCGCGAGGCGGACGTGGCCGCCGCGTTCCGGCGGGCCGTGGACGCCGTCATCGCGCAGGCGCCGGACGCGGTGCTCATCGCCGGTGACCTGTTCCACTCGGTGCGGCCCACCAATCGCGCGATCATCGAGGCGTTCGCCGGGCTCCGGCGGTTGCGCGAAGCCCTCCCGGCCGCGCCGGTGGCGCTCATCGCCGGGAACCACGACACGCCGCGGTCGGTCGAGGCGGGCTCCATCCTCAAGCTGATGGGCGCGCTCGGCGTGGACGTGGTGGACGACGCCGCCCGGCGGCTGCAGTACCCCGCGCTCGGGCTCTCGGTGCTGGCGGTCCCGCACGCCGGGCTGTTCGCCGAGCGCCGGAGCGACGAGTGGCAGCGGGACCCGTCGGCCCGGTACAACGTGCTGATGCTGCATCCCGAGATTCCCGGGCTGTTCCCCGAGGGCGTCACCGACTACGGCGGCGCCCGGGTGGAGGTGGCCGAGCTGGGCGGCGCGGGCGGCGGCGCGTTCGACTACGTGGCGCTGGGGCACTATCACATCGTGCACGAGGTGGCGCCGCGGATCTGGTACTGCGGCTCGCTCGAGTACACGAGCCCCAACATCTGGGGGGAATGGCGCGAGGAGCACCGCCGTCACCTCACCAAGGGCTTCCTCGTCGCCGACCTGGACACGGGCCGGGTGGAGCGCGTGGACCTGGAGCCGTCGCGGCGGATCTGGGACGGCGAGTGGCTCGACGCCGGCGGGATGAGCGCCGCGGACCTGGATGCCGCGATCCGCGGCCGTCTGGCCGAGCTGCCGTTCCCGGTGGCGGGAGCCGTGGTGCGCCAGGTGGTGCGCGACGTGCCCCGGGCGCTGGCGCAGGCCCTGGACCACGAGGCGCTGCGGGCCGTCCGGGCGGCCGCGCTCCACTTCCACCTGGACCTGCGGCGTCCCGAGCCGCGCGGGCGCACGGTGGGCGTCGGGGCCCCGGGCGTGCGTCAGCGGCTCGCCGAGCTGGTGGCCGACTACCTGGGCCGCCGGCCGCTCGACGCGGACCTCGATCGCGAGCGGCTGGTGGCCCTGGGCCGGGGCTACCTCGACGAGGTGGAGCGCGCGCTGCTCGAGGGCGAGGGCTGATGCGGCTCCAGCGGCTCCGCCTGGTGAACTTCCGCCAGCATCGGGACACCGACCTCGAGTTCGGCCCCGGCCTGACCGGGATCATCGGCCCCAACGGCGCCGGGAAGAGCACGCTGCTCGAGGCCATCGCGTGGGCGATCTACGGGATGGACGCGGCCCGCGGCAACCGGGACTCGATCCGGTGGCGGCGGGCCAAGGCGCGCTCGGAGGTGCGCGTGGAGCTGGAGTTCGGCCTGGGGCCGCACGAGTACCGCGTGGTGCGCACGCTGTATGCGGCGGAGCTGTACCTCGACGGTGCGCCGCGGCCGATGACCACGTCCCTGGCGGAGGTCACGCTGCGCCTCACGCGGGTGCTGGGGATGAGCCGCGACGAGTTCTTCAACACGTACTTCACCGGCCAGAAGGAGCTGGCCGTGATGGCGGCGATGAAGCCGACCGAGCGCGGACAGTTCCTCTCGCGGCTGCTGGGCTACGACAAGCTGCGCCTGGCGCAGGAGCGCGTGCGGGCGCGGCGCAGCGGACTGAAGGCCGAGCTGGGGGCGGTGGAGGCGGCGCGGCCCGATCCGGCGGCGCTGCGGGCGGCGCGCGAGCGGGCGGCGGCCCAGGTGGAGGTGGCCGAGCGCCAGGCCGCGGCGCTGGGCGCCGCCTTCGCCGAGGCCCAGGCGGCGCGGGAGCGGCACGCGCCGTCGTTCCGCGAGCTGGCGGAGCTGCGGGACCGGCACGGCGCCCTGGTCGCCGAGCGGCGGGTACTCGAGGAGCGGGTGCGGCAGGCCGTGGAGGCGGCCGCGCGGCTCGCGTCCGAGCACGCGGCGGCCGCGGCGGCAGTGGCGGAGCGCGACGCGCTGGTGCCGCGGCTCGAAGGCTACGCCGCGCTGCGCTCGGAGCTCGCGGCCACGGAGGAGCTGGCGCGGGAGGCGGCGCGGCGCCAGACGCTGGAGGCCCAGCTGGCCGAGGTCGCGCTCCAGCGCGGCGAGGTGGAGCGCCGGCTGGCCGCGGCGAGCGCGGCGGCCGGCCAGGTGCGCGCGCTCGCGGAGCAGCTCGATCTCGACAAGCAGCGGCAGGAGGCGTTGGAGCGGGACTACGAGGCGCGCCAGAACGCGTGGGTCCGCGAGCGCCAGGACGCGGAGTCGAAGCGGCAGTCGCTGCTCGACCAGTACCGGGACCTCGAGATCCAGCGCGAGCGTATCACCGAGACGGGTGCCGAGGGCGCGTGCCCCACCTGCGGGCGCCCGCTGGGCGACGAGTTCGGCTCGGTGCTCGAGCTGCTGTCCTCGCAGCTCGAGGACGTGCGGGCGAACGGCCAGTACTTCCGCAGCCGGCTCGAGCAGCTGCAGGCGACGCCGGCGGACCTGGTCGCGCTCGAGGGACGGCGCCGCGAGGCCCGGGAGGCGGTGGAGCGCGGTGCGCAGGCGCTGGCCGTCGCGACCAGCTCGGCCCAGGAAGCGGTGGCGCTCGAGAAGCAGCTCCGGCGGCACGGCGAGCGCGCCGCCCGGCTGGGCGAGGAGATGGCGCGCCTCAGGCCCGGCTACGACGCGGCACGTCACGAGGAGCTGCGCCGCCGGGTGACGGGGCTGGAGCCGCTGGCTTCGCGTGCCGAACGGCTGGCGGCCGAGGCGGAGCGGGCGCCCAGGCTCGCCGCGGAGCTGCAGGCGGTGGAGACGCGCCGCGGCGCGGTGGTGGAGGGTCTCGCCGCGCTGGAGCGCGACCTGGCGCGCCTGGCCTACACGGAGGACGCGTTCCAGGCGGCGGCGCGGGAGATGCAGCGGCTGGACGAGGCCGTCCGCCGCTCGGAGCTCGACCTCACGGTCGCGCGGGCCGAGTCGGCGGCGGCGGCGGAGCGGCTGCGCTCCGCGGAGGCGGCGGAAGAGGAGGCGGCGGCGCGTGCCGTCGACGCGGCGCGGCTCCAGGGCGAGCTGCTGCTCCACAGCGAGCTGGACCGCGCGCTCGGCGACCTGAGGACCGAGCTCAACCAGGAGATGCGGCCCGAGCTGGCGGCGCTGGCGGGCGAGTTCCTCGGCTCGCTCACCGACGGCCGCTACGACGAGGTGGACCTGGACGAGGACTACCGGATCACGGTGCTCGAGCACGGCGAGCCGTCGCCGGTGATCTCCGGCGGCGAGGAGGACCTGACCAACCTGGTGCTGCGGCTGGCGGTGAGCCAGATGATCGCCGAACGCTCCGGCCAGCCGCTGTCGCTGCTGGTGCTGGACGAGATCTTCGGCTCGCTCGACGCCGCGCGCCGGGCGCACGTGCTCGAGCTGCTGCGGGCACTGGAGGGGCGGTTCCCCCAGGTGGTGCTCATCACCCACATCGAGGGCGTCCGCGAGGCGGTGGACCGGGTCTTGCGGGTGCGGTTCGACGAGGGGACGGGCGCGGCGGTGGTGGAGGAGGAGCGGGGGGCTCTGGCCTTGGGCGGGGGTGGCGATGCGGATGTGGCAGCCTGAGCGCGCGGCCCACGGGCCGCAGCCGGTGACCGAGCACGACATCCCGGGACTCAACCGGCTGTTCGCGGACGCGTTCACCGACCGGTACCGGCGGGACGGACTGGTGGGCGTGCGGGTGCCGTTCCTCCACGCGTCCATCTGGCGGTACGCGATCGCCGACGCGGGCGAGGGCGCGATGGTGTGGCGCGACGAGCAGGACAAGATCGTCGCGTTCAACGTCGCCCACCGGTCCGGGTCCGAGGGGTGGATGGGCCCCCTGGCGGTGCGGCCCGATCGGCAGCTCGGCGGCCTCGGCAAGGAGATCGTGCAGACCGCGGCCGACTGGCTGCGGCGCCAGGGCGTCACGACCCTGGGTCTGGAGACGATGCCGCGGACCGTGGACAACATCGGCTTCTACAGCCGCCTCGGCTTCGTGCCGGGACACCTCACGCTGACGATGACGCGCGAGGCGCAGCGGTTCGGCCAGCGCTCCAGCCACGAGGTGCTCGGGCTGTTCGATCCCGCGGAGCGCCACGCCCGCCTGGGCGAGATCGGCGCGTTCGTCCAGTCCCTCGCCCCGGGCTACGACTTCTCGCGCGAGATCCAGCTCACGCTGGACATGCTGCTGGGCAACCTGGTGGCCGTCCGCCGCGGCGGGCAGCTCGCCGGCTTCGCGCTGTGCCATACCGCGCCGCTGGCCGAAGGCGGCAACCGCGACGAGCTGCGCGTGCTCAAGATCGCCGCGGCCGACGCGGACGCGCTGCTCGCCGTGCTCGACGCGGTCGGGGCGTGGGGCGTGACGCAGAACGCGCGGCGCGTCTCCGTCCGCTGCCAGACTGCCTACCAGGACGCCTACCGGGCGCTGATCGAGTTCGGATTCCGGGTGCGGTGGTCCGACCTGCGGATGACGGTCACGGGGTACCCGGAGGCGGTGCCGGGGAAGGGGATCCTGTGGAGCAACTGGGAGATCTGAGAACCAGCAGTCAGCCGTGTGCGGGACAGTTGCGAGACGCCGGGTTGCGCGTGGTCACGGGAGGACGGTGTTGAGCGGCGTCCCCCGGCTCACTCAACCACGGCATCCGCCTCGATCTCGACGAGCATCTCGGGGTCGACGAGTCCGCTGACCTCGACCATCGTGCTCGCCGGCCGGATGTCGCGGAACACCTCGCCGTGCGCCCGGCCGATCTCCTCCCACCGCGCGATGTTCCGCACGAACAGCCGGGTGCGCACCACGTCGTGGAGGGTCGCCCCGGCGCGGCCGAGCGCCCGCTCGACGTTCTTCAGCGCCTGGACGGTCTGCGCGTAGGCGTCGCCGCGGCCCACCAGCTTCCCGTGCTCGTCCGTGGCCGTGGTCCCGGCGACGAACACCAGCTTCCCGACCTTCACCGCGCGCGAGTAACCGACCACCGGTTCCCACGGCGTCCCGCTCGAGATCGTCTGGCGGGTCAATCAGCGTCCCGCGGGCGTCACGTCGATGCGGCCCAGGCGCTCGACGCCGCTCTCGGCGAGCCAGATGCGCCCCCGGGCTGGTCCACCGCGATGTTGCGCACGACCGAGCCCGGCGTCGGGATCCTGACCGGCGCCATCGCGTGCGTGGCGCGGTCGAACGCCACGATCGTGCCGCTCTTGACCTCGTCGAACCACAGCCGCCCGTCGGGGCCGAGAGCGATGCCGTAGGGCCCGCCGTCCGGCGTCGGCGTGCGCCACTCGTCGAACGCCTTGGAGGCCGGGTCGTACACGCCCAGGTAGCCGCGCGCGTAGTCCGTGTACCACACCCTGCCCGCCTCGTCCACCACCAGCCGCCGCGGCCGCGCGCCGGGATGCGGCAGCCGGATCTCGGTCAGGGCGCCGTCCGGCGGCGCGAGGTGCGCCAGCGCGTTGGTCCCGAACAGCGCGACCCACAGCGTGCCGTCGGGTGCGGCGACGAGCCCGTAGGGGAGCGCGTGCCGCGCCGGCACCGGGATCGTTCGGACCTCGCCGCTGGCCGGGTCGAGCCGGCCGATGACGCCGCCGCGCTGCACCGTGAACCACAGGTAGCCGCCGGCGAGGAGCGGCGTGTGCGGGTCGGGCATTCCCGGCGGCAGGCGGTATTCGCGGATGGCCCCCGTGGCGTGGTCGCGGCGGCCGATCGTGCCGTTCCCGTTCCCGGTGTACCACACGTCGCCGTCCGGCGCGACCACGATCCCGTGCGGACCCGCGCCCGCGCTCGGCGTGGGCTGGTCGCTGAAGCGGCCCGTCTCGGGATCGAGCCGGCCGATGCGGCTGTTGGCCTGGTCGGTGTACCACACGCCGCCCGCCGGGTCCACGGCGGGATCGTGCGGGAAGGCGTTCGCCGTCGGGATGTGGTATTCGGTGACGGTCGGCTGCGCGCGGGCCGGTGCGTTCACGAACACGGCCACGGCGGCCAGGAGCGCATGGCGCTTCACGTCGCGTCTCCGGGTGGGTTTCCCGCGTAGTACCCCGATGCGCGATAGTGTGCCAGGCCGCGGGTGGCGAACAGCCTCACCAGCACCGCCAGCGGAACGGCGACGAGCAGCCCCACGAACCCCAGCAGCAACCCGAACATCGCCAGCGCGATCATCACCCAGACCGGATTCAGTCCCACGGCGCCGCCGATGATGCGCGGCCCCGTGACCGCCTGGTCCAGCAGCGTCACCACGCCGAAGACCACGACCAGCTGGAGCAGCGACGTCCCGATGGCGCCCGAGGCGAGCGCGAGAACGACGCCGGGGATCATGCTGAGCGGCACCCCGATCCATGGCACGAGGTTCCCGAGGCCGGCGCTCACCGCCATCAGCAGGGGCGCCGGGAATCCGAGCAGGGCGAGTCCCACGCCGGTCAGGGTCGCGACCAGCGACGCCTCGGTGAGCGTGCCGCGGACGAAGCGGCCGAGCTGCCCATCGTACTCGCGCACGAAGCCGAGCACCTCCTCGCGCCGCGCCGGCGGCACGAGCGCGGCGAGCCAGGCGGTGATCGTGTCCCAGTGGTTCAGCAGGTGGAAGGTGACGACGGGCGTGACGACCACGTAGCCCACGACCATGGCCGTGAGTCTCACGCCCTTCCCGATGCCGACGATGCCGCCCCAGGCGCCCCGGGCGATGTCCTGCCACCGGTCCTGCACGATGGCGACCAGGTCGCTCGCCTGGAGGCTCCGCAGCTTCGCGACCTGCTCCGCGGTGAGCAGTGCCTGGTTGCTCGCGAGGAAACTGGTCCGCAGCCGGTCGAGCCAGTCCGCCAGCCGCGAGAACAAGAGCGGGAGCTGTCCCGCGACTTGAACCACCTGGCGCTCCATCGCCGGCACCAGCAGCAGGAGCAGCAGGACCAGCGCGGCGAGGAACGGCAGAACCACGAGCAGGCTGCCCAGCCAGCGCGGCACGCGGTGGCGCCGGAGCCACGACACGGCCGGGGAGAGCACGTAGGCGAAGGCGAGACCGAGGATGAACGGGGCTGCCAGAGAGCCGGCGGCCCGGAAGAGCCACAGCGTCACCAGCGCCGTCGCGATGGCGAGCAGGCGCGCCACGTGCCGGTTCTGCCGCTCGGGCCAGAGCGCCGCCCACAGCAGTGCGAACACGAGCAGCGGCGAGAGGACCTCGCGCACCATGTAGACCAGCAGCGCGGCGAGGAGGATCGCGGGTGCGACCAGCGCGGCCAGCCGCATCCCGCGGCCGGCAATCCCGCTGCCCGGTCCGGCGTCGGGGGTGATCACGGCGCTATGCTACCACGCCGCGCGGCCGGTCACAACCCGCCGGACGAGGAGCACGACCCCGGCGGCGAGGAGCAGATGGATCCAGCCCGACGCGACGGGATGGACGAACACGAGCACGAGCCAGGCGAGCAGCGAGACGATGGCGAGCGCGAGAGAGATGTTCATGGGTGTCCCGGTATGGAGCCGGCGTCCGTCAGCCGTAGAAGTTCCTGTCCCACCTGTGCTCCCGGAGTGCGGTCAGCAGTCCGGGCGTCAGCGTCCGCCCGTCGCTCACCGCGCAGTTCGCGCGCGCGTGGGCGGCCGTGCGCATGCCCGCGATGACGGTGCTGACCGCCGGGTGACTGAGGCAGAACCGCAGCGCGCCCTCCACGAGGCTCGACGCCTCGCGGCGCAGCACCGGCTCGAGCAGCGCCACCCGCCGCGCCACCTCCGCCGCGCGCTCCCCCCCGAAGTAGCGGTTGCGCCAGTCGCCCGGCGGGAACTTCACGCCGGGCCGCACGGCGCCCGTGAGGCCGCCCTCGTCCAGCGGCACGCGCACGATCACCCCGACGTCGCGTTCCCGGCAGGCCGGGAACAGGTTCCGCTCCGGCGTCTGGTCGAAGACGTTGTAGATCACCTGCACGCACTCGATCAGGTCGCAGTGCCGCACCGCCTCGAGCCCGTTGTCGGGGTCGTGATCGTTGATCGAGATCCCCACGTGGCGGACCGTGCCGGCGGCGACCAGCGCGCCGAGCGCGCGCTCGACGCGTTTCCACTCGTCCTCCCGCAGCCACTCGTCGCGCCACACGTGGAACTGGAGCAGGTCCAGCGGGCGCCCCAGGTTCTCGGCGCTGGTCCGGGCGGAGCGGGTCACGTGCCCCGCGGGGAACGCCGCCGCCAGCGCGGTGCCCGGCGGCGCCGGCCAGACCCGGTTGGCGGGCGGGAGCTTGGTCGCGACCACGACCGGCTCGGTGCGCCCGGCGAGGGCCCGGGCCACCAGCCGCTCGCTGTGCCCGTCGCCGTAGGCGAGCGCGGTGTCCACGAAGGTGACGCCGAGATCGAAGGCGGTGCCGAGCGCGGACACGGCGGCGGCGTCGTCGCCGCCCTGCCACATCGCGCCGCCGATGCCCCAGGCGCCGAATCCGATTTCCGACACTGTGACGCCAGTGCGTCCGAGCTTTCGGTGTCTCATCGATGCAGGTCGCCTCACGGTGCGCTACGCTCTTGACACGTCCGACACTGAATCCTACCTTGGCCGCAGATCATTGGAAGTGGAGCGGAGAGACTAGTTATTGAGCCAACAGGTCCGATGGTGGTCCCATATGCGCCGGTCCACGTCAGGCCCCTTCGGTGGGGTAGGCGGAAGCCGGTGTGCGGGGCCAGGGGTTCGATTCGGGCTTCAATAACCCTCTTCGCTCCCGGCACTTCGCCCCGGGCCTAGGCTCGGGGCGAGTTTTTTCCGGCGTCCGGCGCGCGGCGGCCCCCGCGCGCCACCTCGAGGAACAGCCGCGGCGCGAGCAGCGGCCGACGGCCGGCGGCCCCGGCCACGAGCAGGCCGGCGCACCACGCCAGGTAGAGCAGCGTCACGACCTCGCGACTCGCGGGCCGGACGAACTGCACCAGCCACAGGGCGAACAGCCCGGCCGCCCCCCACCAGTCGAACCGCATCTCCATCAGGAGCAGCATCGCCACCAGCGACTGCGCCAGCGTCAGCGCGATCTCCAGCTGCTGCCCGGCGTCGAAGCTGAACGCCACCCAGCCGCCGCCGGCGTGGGCGCGCGACCATCCGAAGACCAGCGGGATCATGGCCGCCAGGATCGTCCACTGGTTGATGTTGCTGGAGACCATGTTCATGAGCGCCATCGGCGCCTTGTCGACGCGCCGCGCCCACGCGAAGGCCGAGACCTTCTCCGGGAACTCCGAGAGGAATGGCGCCACCCATTGCACGAACACGAAGTCGCTCACGCCGAGCGCCGCGGCGATGGCGATCATCGACTCGAGGAACGGCGCGGCCGTGAGGTAGAGCAGCAGGCCGCCCGCGAGAAACAGGCCGGCGATGGCGGCGACGCGCCGCCGCCCGCCGAGGCCGTAGGCCCAGCGGGAGACGAGCGGGGCGTCGGCCAGCTCCTCCTCCGCGTGGGGCGGCACGCGGAGCAGGACCGCGAGGTAGGCGACGTAGAGCAGGACGAGCACGCCGGCGTCCACGACCGAGATGGACCCCTTCAGCAGGATGAACGCGAAGTAGAGCAGCGGCGGCAGGAGGCCCATGACCTCGACGGCGTGCTCGCGCTCGAGCGTGATGGTCGGGAGCCGGCCGCGCTCGCGGCGGCCGGCGATCGCGGCCACGAGGTAGATCATCGGCCAGGCGACGCCCACGAGGAGGCGGATGGCGCCGGTGAGGTTGGCAATCGCGAGGTGCATGCGCGCCGGGTCCTTGCCGGCCTCCCAGGCGATGACGGCCTCGACCGCGAACTCCGGCAGCGTCTGGAGCCAGGCCAGCGCCGCGAGCGCCAGCCCCTGCGAGATCAGGAACTCGGCCGCCTCCGCGCCCCAGGCCACCATGAAGGCCGAGAGCAGCATGGCGGGAAAGGTCCACAGGGCGGAGAGGGCCGCCGCACCGGCCGCGGCGCGGTGCACGAGGGCGGCGCCGAGCGGTAGCTTTCCGGCCGGCGTTGCCGGCGGCGCAAGGAACGCTACGATGTTCGCCGGAGCCTCCTTCGGCGCGGCTTGACGATCATGCGGGCGTGGGCATTATCTCTCTTGGCGCGCGAAGTTAACGGTCGCCTCTCACCTCAACAAGCAAGCGGCGCATGAGCCCACAGGTCGTCGTCACCCGGCGCTCCCACTTCAACGCCGCTCACCGCCTTCACAACCCGGCGTGGTCCGACGCCGAGAACGCGCGGGTGTTCGGGCCGTGTGCGAACCCGAACGCGCACGGGCACAACTACAACCTCGACGTCTCGGTGACGGGCGAGGTGGACCCGGCGACGGGGTACGTCATCGACATCGACGTCCTCAAGCGCGTCATCGAGGAGCGGGTGCTCCGGCACCTCGACCACAAGAACCTCAACCTCGACGTGCCGGACTTCGCCCGCACCAACCCCACGGCGGAGAACATCGTGGCGTGGTGCTGGCGGCAGCTGGAGCCGGCGATCCCGCGCGGCCGGCTGTGCCGCCTGGTGCTGTGGGAGACCGAGCGGAACCTGGTCGAGTACACCGGAGGCTGACGTGGACCTGTCCAAGGCGACGTTCGAGGAGCTGATCGAGGAGACCCTGCGCCGGCTGGACGAGGACCCGAGGCGGCCGGGCCTGGTGAAGACGCCGCACCGCGTCGCCGCCTCGCTCCGCTGGCTCACCCGCGGCTGCTGCATCGATGCGGAGAAGATCGTGCGGGACGCGATGTTCGAGGAGCCGCACGAGAGCATGGTGCTGGTCCGCGACATCGAGCTGTACTCGATGTGCGAGCACCACATGCTCCCGTTCTTCGGGAAGGCGCACGTCGCCTACCTCCCCAAGGGACGGATCGTCGGCCTGTCGAAGATCGCGCGGGTGGTGGACGTCTTCGCCCGCCGGCTCCAGGTGCAGGAACGCCTCACCGACGAGATCGCGGACCTCCTCCAGTCCACGCTCGAGCCCGGCGGCGTGGGCGTCGTGATCGAGGCCTACCACCTGTGCATGATGATGCGCGGCGTCGAGAAGCAGCACTCGAAGACCGTCACCTCGGCGCTGCGAGGCGCGTTCCGGGACGACTCGCGCACCCGCGACGAGTTCCTGCGCCTGGTGCAGGGGCCGTTCAGCTTCGAATGAGCCAGCCCCTGGCGGGACGCACCGCCGTGGTCGCCGGCGCCTCGCGCGGCATCGGGCTCGCCATCGCCGAGGAGCTGCAGGCCGCGGGCGCGCACGTGGTGCGGCTGGCGCGCAGCCTCGCCGACGCGGAGCACGAGCGCCGGACCGACCTGGCCTGCGACGTCACGGACCCGGCGGCCGTCGCGCGCGCGGCGCAGCGGGTGCTGGAGGCGCGCGGCGCGCCCGACGTCGTGGTGAACGTGGCCGGCGTCTTCCTGGTGGCCGCCCTCGTCGAGACGACGCCGGAGGCCTTCGCCGCGCAGCTCGCCGGCAACCTGGTGGCGCCGTTCCTGGTGCTCCGTGCCTTCCTTCCCGCGATGCTCCAGCGCCGCCGTGGGCTGATCGTGACGATCGGGTCGGTGGCGGACCACCAGGCGTTCACGGGCAACGCCGCGTACGGAGCCGCGAAGACCGGGCTGCGCGGCCTGCACGAGGTCCTGCAGAAGGAGCTGCGGGACACCGGCGTCCGGGCGACCCTCGTGTCGCCGGGGCCGGTGGACACCGCGCTCTGGGATCCGGTGGACCCCGACGCCAGGCCCGGATTCACCCAGCGCGCCCGGATGCTCAAGGCGGAGGACGTCGCCGAGGCCGTGCTGTTCGTCGCCACCCGGCGCGACGAGGTCCACATCCCCGAACTCCACATCGTGCCCGGAACCTGGGCGCCGAGGCCCTAGTGCGAACGCTGCGGCTGCTGCTGACTTCCCTCACGCTGGCGCCCGGCGCTCTCGCCCAGAGCGCCCCGCACCTGCCACCGCTCCCCGATCCCACCGGCTGGGGGACGCCGGTCCTCGCGCTCGGCCGGGCCGACGACGGCACCGTGTGGGCCGGCACCTACGGCGAGGGTGTCTACGTGCTGCGGCCGGGGGCGCCGGCGTGGGAGAACCTGCGCGCCGACTCGGCCGGCTCCGGGCTGTCGTTCGACTACGTGCACGCCTTCGCGTTCGGGCCGCGGGGCGACGTGTGGTACGGCACGGTGGGCAACGGCTGGGGCGTCACCCGCGACGGCGGCCGGACCTGGCAGAACTGGGAGTACCGGGCGCTCGGCCCCAAGTGGCAGTACGTCGCCCCCGACGGCATGGTGTTCCGGGGCGACACGCTGTACGTCGCCACGGCGGACGGGATCAAGTACACGCCGGACCGGGGCGTCACCTGGCGCGCGGTGACCGACAGCGGCCCGCTCGGGCTGCCCAGCCCGTACGTGCTCGCCATCGCGCCCGCGCGGGACACCGGCCTGTGGGTCTCCACCCTGCGCGGCCTCGTCCGCTGGCGGCCGCGCGTGGCCCGGGAGCCCGCCGATCCGTCGCCGGTTCCGGCCCTCGGCGCGAGGGTGCGGGCGATCTTCGTGGTCACAGGGGAGAAGGCGGTGGTGCCGCTGGTGCTGGGCGGCGAGCAGTGCCCGGGCAGCCTGCACCCCAAGCGCCGGGAGGTGAAGGCCTACTGGCAGTGCTCCACCGTGCTGATGCGCGACGCCCCGCCCGCGGGCCGGGCGGTACGCGACCTGGCGGGATGCGGCCACCTGATGTGCGCCGGGGCCACCAGCTCGGGGGCGTTCCTGACCACCAGCCGCCTGGGCTTCGCGATGTGGACGCCGGGCGCGACCGCGCGCTCGCGCGACGTCTACGCGGTGCTGCCGCCGCCGCCGGGGGAGCCGGGCGACACCATCTTCGGCACGGCGTGCGGCCTCCTGGGTGCGCAGCCCGACGCGTGCCTCGCCGCCGGCGACACCGCCGGCGTGGCCGCCCCCGCCCCGCTGCGCCACTCGATCTTCGCCCGCCCCATCGCGCTCGCCGACCAGCCGTTCATCGACCAGACCTACCGGTACGGCTCGACGATGGGCGGCAACTTCCAGCAGCACCAGGGCGTCGAGTTCAACAACCCGCGCGGCACTCCGGTGCACGCGATCGGCTCCGGCGTCGTGGTGTGGGCGGGGCCCGCGGAGCGGGGCGCGCTCACCGTCGCCATCCGCCACGACTCCACCGTCACGGTGGACGGCGTCGCGATGCACCTGTTCTCGACCTACTACCACAACTCGCGGCTGCTGGTCTCGGTGGGGCAGCGCGTGACGCGCGGCGAGGTGATCGCGCAGGTGGGCAACACCGGACGCGCCACCAACGAGCACCTGCACCTCGAGGTGCACGTCGCCCCGACGGAGCAGGTGCAGGCGATCGTGGATTCGGCGCAGCGCTACCCGCCGTACACCGCCAACCCGGAGCTGTGGATCGAGCCGCTGCCCGAGACCGGCGTCGTGGCCGGCCGGGTGTGGGACGCGGCGGGCCGGCCGGTGCCGCAGGCCCGGATCTACGGGCTCGTCAAGCCCGAGCCCCAGGAGACGCCCTTCCTGTACGCGGAGACCTACGGCGACAAGGCGCACCCGGACCCGGTGTACCAGGAGCACTTCGCGGTGGGCGACGTGCCCGCGGGTGAGTACGATCTCGGCGTGGCGATCGACGGGCGGAAGGTCTTCCGGCACGTCCGGGTCGAGGCGGGCAAGATCACCTGGGTCGAGTTCAGACCCTAGCGGCCGCGCTGCAGCGCTTGTTCATCGAGCTGACGGAGATTCTCCGCTGCCCGCGCGACCACGCGGAGTCGTACCTCGTGGCCGTGCCGATGGCGATGGACGGCCGCCGCATCGTGCGGGGGGCGGTGGGCTGTCCCGCGTGCCGGGCGGAGTTCCCGGTCGTGGACGGCGTCGCGTACTTCGGCGCGCCGGAGCCCGAGCCGCGCGAGCCGGCCGGGGCGCCGGACTACGACGCCGCCGCCCTCGCGGCGTTCCTCGGCCTGGAGGGACCGGGCGGCTACGCGGCGCTGGTGGGTCGCGCGGCGCGTTTCGGAGCCGCGATCGGCTCGCTCGTTCCCGGCGTGCACTTCGTGGCCGTCAATCCGCCGGCCGGGATCGCGCCGGAGGCGATGCTGTCGGTGCTCCGCTGCCCGGCGGGACTCCCGTTCAAGTCGGCGCAGCTGCGGGCGGTCGCGCTCGGGGCCGCTCACGCCGGGCCGGCGTGGCTCGGCGAGGCGGCGCGGGTGCTGCTGCCGGGCCTGAGGCTGGTCGTCGAGGACGAACACGCCGAGCCCGGAGGCGTCACCGTCCTGGCGCGGGGCGGCGGCCTCCTGGTCGGCGCGCGCGACCGGTAACGCCGCCGGTCCGCGCGGCCGGTCAGTCGATCATCGCCGGCGGGCTCTCGGTGTACAGCGCGTCGATCTGCCGCTGGTACCTCTTCTCGACGACGCGCCGCCGCACCTTCAGCGTCGGGGTGAGATCCCCGTTCTCGATCGAGAAGTCGTGCTCGAGGAGCAGGATCTTCTTCGGCGTTTCGTAGCTCGCCAGGTCGGGCAGCATCTTCATCACCTCGCGCTCCATCTTGGCCCGGACCTCGGGCAGCTTGATCAGGCCGCGGTGATTGGCGAAGGCGAGCTGCTTGTAGACGGCCCAGCGCTCCAGCTGGTCGAAGTTCGGCACCACCAGCATGATGCAGAACTTCCGCCGGTCGCCCAGCATCACGGCGTTGGCGACGTACTTGTTGTGCTTGACCATCTGCTCGATCGGCTGCGGTGCCACGTTCTTGCCGCCCGCCGTGACGATGAGGTCCTTCTTGCGGTCGGTGATCCTGAGGCAGCCGGCCGCGTCCAGCTCGCCGATGTCGCCGGTGTGGAACCAGCCGTCGGGATCCAGCGCCTCGCGGGTGGCCTCGGGCTGGTTGAAGTAGCCCTTCATCACGTGGCGGCCGCGGGTGAGGATCTCGCCGTCCGGACCGAGGCGCACCTCGACGCCGTGGATGGCGGGTCCCACGGTGCCGATGCGCACGCGCTCCAGCAGGTTCACGCAGATGACCGGCGAGGTCTCCGTCAGGCCGTAGCCCTCGAGGATCGGCAGGCCGGCCGCGTAGAAGAACTTCGCGATGTCGGGCGGGAGCGGGGCCCCACCCGACACGAAGAACCGGATGTGCCCACCGGTGCGGGCCTTGAGCTTCGAGAACACCAGCCGCTGCGCCAGCGCGTACCGCTGGCCGAGCAGCGTGGGGGGCCGCTCGCCCGCGAGCACGTGGTCGGCCCACCGCTCGCCGACGTCCTTCGCCCAGAAGAAGATCCGCTTCTTGATCGGCCCGCCGGCGAGCGCGTTCTCCAGCACCCGGGCGTACATCTTCTCGTAGAGGCGCGGGACCGAGGTCACGATGGTCGGTCCGACCTCCATCAGGTTCGCGGGGACGGTGTCGATGCTCTCGGCGTAGTGGATGGTGGCGCCGGCGTGGAACATCAGGAAGTGGCCGGCCATCCGCTCGAAGATGTGCGACAGCGGCAGGAAGCTCAGCGTGGAGTCCGTCGGCCCGACGTCGAAGGACTCGAGCGCGCCCATCACGTTCGACCAGATGTTGTCGTGGGTGAGCATCACGCCCTTCGGGTCGCCGGTGGTCCCCGAGGTGTAGATGATGGTGGCGACGTCGTCGGGGTCGGCGGTGAGCGCCTCCGCCTGGAAGCGCGCCGCTTCGGCCGCCGACTCGAGCTCGGCACCCATCGCGTACAGCTCCGCCAGCCCGATCACGCCGGGGCCCCTCGCGTCGGGGTCCATCGCGATCACGTGCCGCAGCGCCGGCAGCTCGCCCCGGAGCTCCTGGATCTTGGCCAGCTGGGGCGCGCTGGAGACGAAGATCGCCACGACGCCCGCGTCCTTGAGGATGTAGTCGAGCTGCCGCGCCGGGAGCGTGGGGTAGACCGGCACGTCGCTCGCGCCCACGGCCAGGCAGGCGAAGTCCGCGACCAGCCAGCCGGGACGGTTCTCCGAGAGGATCGCCACCCGGTCGCCGCGCCGCACCCCGAGCCGCCGCAACGCCAGGCCGGCCCGCAGCACCCGCTGCGCCAGCTCCTGGTGCGTGAGGGACCGCCACGGGCCGCCCGCGGGCTTGCACGCCACCGCCTTGGGCTTGTGGCCGTGGCGCTCCACGGCGTCGTAGAACAGTCGGGTGAGCGTGCCTCGCGGCGCGGGAGTGGACACGGGCCCGTCCCTACTGGAACCGCACGATGAACAGGACGGGAGAGCCGCGCACCGCGGTGCCCACCGCGCGACGGGCCGTGGCCTGCACCACGACGGAGTCGGGCTGCGGCGGCGCGCCCTGGCGCCGCACCACCGTCGCCGCGATGCCCGGGGTCGCGGCGCTGGTGAGGACCGTGGCCGCGAGCGAGTCGTTGCCGAGGGTGACCGTGGCCACCTGGAGGCTGTCGAACGTCGGGAACAGGATCGCGAACCGCACGGTGTCGCCCAGGGAGAGGCCCCAGTTGAGCCCCTTCGGCACGGTGTCGGTGTGGGTGTCGAGCAGCTGCACGATCAAGGGCCCGGACACGCTGTCAGCCGCGGCCACGGTGGAGTCGGCCGCGCTGACCTGCTTGAGCGAGTCGGGCGCGGGCACCACGGTGATCACGAGCGGGGCCGACTGGAGGCTGTTCGAGATCGCGATCACGCGCCCCGTTCCCGGCCGCACGCCCGTGATGGCGAGCGTGGTGGTGTCCACGGCGACGGTGTCGGGGTCGAGCGAGAGCAGCTGCACGTGGGCGCCCGGCACGGAGTCGCCGGCGCGATCGAGCACGACGACGCCGACCCGGAGCGTATCGTCGTCCTCCAGCCTGATCGGGAGCGCCCGGCTGGTGACGATCGCGATGGCCACGGGCGCGGAGAAGTCGGTGCTGTAGCCCTGGCAGGCGGCTCCCAGCACGGTGAGGGCGCACGCCAACAGCGGCGTGGCGCGGCGAATGGTCAGGCGCCTTCCAGGCCCGCGGACCGCTGCTGGGACGCGGAGGCGAGGTCGCGGAGCGCCTGCTCCGCGTGGCCGATCCACTTCTGCGCATCGACGCCGCGCGGCGGGTTGCCGAGGAAGGCCTTGAGGTGGTGGGTCGCGCCGTCGGTGTCGCCGCGCTTGAGCAGCAGGAACGCCAGGCCGTAGTGCGCGCCGGCGAGGCTGGCATCGCCCTCGAGCGCCAGGCGGTAGTGCCGGATGGCGTCCTCGCTGTTGCCCGTGCGGCTCAGGGCGATCGCCAGGTTCTGGAGGATGCGGGGCTCCCTCGGGTGATCGCGCAGCGCGAGCCGGTAGCTGGTGATGGCCGCGTCGTAGTCTCCCTGGCGTTCGAGGGCCAGGGCTTCGTTGAGGTAGTCCAGGCGCTGCGGCTTGATCGGTCGGTCGTCGGCACCCCGGCCGCCCAAGAGACGCCGGAAGAGACCCATGGAGCGGCAAGATAGTAATCGGCCAACCGCTTGGCAACGGCTAACCTACGGGTTATGGTGTCGGTGCTGCCCAGGCACGCTCACTCACCACGCGCAGGTCCCATGGCCGGAACGCGGAAGGCTCCGAAGTCGCCCCAGGCTCGCAGCGTGATGGAGGTGGACTGGCCGTTCTTCGGCGAGCTGTGCCGGGGCCTCGCGCTGAAGGTCTCGCGCGACTACCAGCCCGACCTGGTGGTGGGCATCGCGCGGGCGGGGGTGATCCCGGGGGCGGTGATCGCCAGCATCCTGCGCTGCGACTTCGCCTCGATCACGGCCACGCGGCAGCACGAGGGCGAGGCGCCGGCGCTGGTCTCGCGCCCCTCGCTCAGCCCGCGGGGGCGGAAGGTGCTGCTGGTGGACGAAACCTGCGATTCGGGCGACACGATGCGGCTCGCCGCGTCGGTGATGAAGGAGGAGGGCGCCGCGGCCCTGCGGACCGCCGTCTCGTTCCAGTGCGGCGATTTCAAGCCCGACTACCACGCGCTCAAGACCGACGCGTTCATCATTCTGCCGTGGGACCGCTGGGTGATCGCGGAGGGCCAGCTGGTGGTCCGTCCCGACTACGAGGCCGCGCTCGGCGAAGCGGGCCTCCCGCTGCGCAAGCCGGCGCCGTGAGCGCGGCGGACGGGATGCGCGACCGGCTCACCGAGGCGCTGAAGTGCACGCGCGCCGGCTACGCCGAGGTGCGCTTCGAGCGGCGGCGAACGAGCCGGGTGGGCTTCCGGGGCCGCCGTCTCGAGGTGGCCGCCGAGAGCGTGGACGCGGGCGGCTGCGTGCGCGTGCTGCACCGGGGCCACGGGTGGGGGGTGGCGACGTTCACCAGCCTGGACGACCTGCCCAGGATGGTCGAGGCGGCGGAGTCGGCGTCCCGGGCGGTCGTCCTCGACGAGCCGATCGTGCTCGCGCCGGTCGAGCCGCGCGTGGACGAGGTCGTGCCCGAGATCGACGGCGACCCGGTCGAGATCCCGCTGGCGGAGAAGCGGCGCTACCTCGAGGGGCTCAACGGCGTGATGCTCGCCGCCTCGCCGAAGATCGCCGACACGCAGTCCGGCTACGCGGACGAGCGGACCGAGTGGTACTTCGCCAACAGCGAGGGGACGTGGCTCCACGAGCTGCGCCCCGAGGTCGGCGTCTCGGGACTCGCCACGGCGCGGGACGGCGACACCATCGAGCGCTACCACGACGGCGTGGCCCTGCGCCGGGGGTGGCGCAGCGTGCAGGGGCTGGAGGCGATGTTCCGCAAGGCGGCCGAGATGGCGGTGCGGCTGCTCGCGGCCCCGAGCGTCAAGGGCGGCACCTATCCGGTGGTCCTCGATCCGCGGCTCGCGGGCGTGTTCGTGCACGAGGCGTTCGGCCACCTCTCCGAGGCGGACTTCGTCTACGAGAATCCGCAGGCCCGGGAGATGATGACGCTCGGGCGCCGCTTCGGCAGCGACATCGTCAACATCGGCGACGACGGCAGCGCGGCGGGGCTCAGGGGCACGCTGCCGTACGACGACGAGGGCACGCCCACCCGCAACACCCGCCTGATCGAGAACGGGATCCTGGTGGGGCGCCTGCACTCGCGCGAAACCGCGGCGAAGATGGGAGAGCAGCCCACCGGCAACGCGCGCGCGATCAACTTCCGCTTTCCGCCGATCGTGCGGATGACCAACACCTACATCGAGGGCGGGAGCGGCAGCTTCGAGGACCTGATCGCCGACGTCAAGCTCGGCGTGTACGCCGTGGACTGGATCGGGGGCCAGACGTTCCTCGAGAACTTCTCGTTCTCGGCGGCGCACGGGTTCATGATCCGCGACGGGAAGGTCGCGGAGATGGTGAAGGACGTGGTGCTGGGCGGCAACCTGTTCAAGTCGTTGCAGAGCATCGACCGGCTGGCGGGGGACTTCCGCTTCAACAAGACCGGCGGCGGGTGCGGCAAGGGCGGCCAGTCGCCGCTGCCGGTGACCGAGGGCGCGCCGCACGTGCGGTTCGCCGAGCTGCTGGTGGGGGGCGAGGTGGGCGGGTGAGCGGCGCGGCCG